>CAYSLM010000096.1:0-10397 GCA_964431895.1 uncultured Aequorivita sp. | reverse complement strand
ATCGGTTATCGGTTATCTGTTTTCGGTTATCGGTTATCGGTTATCTGTTTTTTTACTACCCACTACCCACTACCCACTATCCACTAATAAATTAAAGGATTCCTCTTATACCTCCGCAAAACAGGCATTAACCGCTTAAGCGGACTCGCGATGGAGTAGGTGCCGGTGTAGGAGGGGCAGATTACGCAGTCGTCAAAATAAAACTCGGCCACATCGTCGTTTATGACGAAATTGTTTTTGGCATCAAAGAAATCATCTGCGGAAATGGCCCAGCAATCGTAGTACATTTCGCCGGAATTGATCTTTTCCTTTAAAAGCGTATTTAAAATCTCGCGCAGTTCTTCCTCGGAACCTTCGTTAAAAAAATCCTCATAGTTCATAAAAACGGCGCGTTCCAGGTCAAAATTCATGGTTTCAAAGCTATAGGCCGGATGGGCCGCGCCGGTGTAGTGGTTTTCCTTGTAAAAAAGTACGCTGATAAGCCGGTCGTTGAGGTTGTAGATTTTGTAATCTACTTTTCGAAGCTCATTCTGTTTGGGGATGCCCAGCGAATCGCACAACCGCTTTTCCTCCTCGATCTGCCGCTCCACGCCTTCGGCATCGAGGTAGTACTTGCTTATATATTCATTGAAGTTTTCAAACTGGGGCCTGATCTTTTCGTTGAGGTAGGGATATTTAAAATCGAGCGTATAGTCCTCGCCCTGCTTTAGGAAGGATTTGGATATAAGCAGGTTTTCCATTTGCTCCCGTGCATCTTTTTTCTCCAAAAGTTCCTTGCGTTTCAGGTCGAGGGTCTGTTGCTGCTTTTGCAGGTCTCTGTCTGAAACCCGCAACGAATCCACAAGTTCCACGGGCGGGCCGTCTGCTTCCGAAGGGTCGGGAATCTCTTTTTTCGGGTCGTTTTTACAACCCATTAAAATAAGGAGCATAAGCAGTGCAAGGTAATATTTCATGATGTTTTGCGATTAAATTTTAAAATTAATAAAACCATTTTGGTTTTATACCGTAGCCCTGGATCTTTTGCAATTTTCTATCGCATTCCTTTTATGTTTTGGATTACACCGCCATCCACCAGGATATCTGACCCGGTTATGAATCCCGCTTTTTCGCTAATTAAAAAAGCGATGACCTCGGCTACGTCCTCGGGGGTCCCATTTCTTTTTAAGGGCGTGGCATTTTTTATAGACTCCATTTTCTCGGGATGTTCCTCTGCGGCTTTTAGGGCCATCTCCGTTTCTATCACGCCTGGAGAAACAGTCAATATTCTTGCTCCTTTTTCGCCCCATCTGTTCACATTTTTATGGGTGAGCAGTTGTACGCCGCGTTTGGCGAAATTGTACATCAGGTCCGGGTCTTGATTAACTGCCTGGGCAATAATATTGAATGACTCTGGGTCTTGGGGGTTTTTTAGGGCTCCGTCGTATTTTTCGTTTGGCGCCACCGTATAGGCCATCATCGATGCCAATAAAACGGCTACCGTATCCGGGGTTGCCAGCTCGTAAAAGGCATCTATGAGCAATTCCGTTGCCACTAAATCTATGGTGTAGATTTTTTTCAGGTCGCGGGCGGTCCCGCTCACCCCGGCCGTATGGATAAGTGCTTTTAATGAGCCTTGTTCCGATACAAAATCCACTAATTTTTGAATATCATCCGCATCGGTAATGTCGCAAGCAATACCTGAAGCCGTATAGCCCCCTTTGGTAAGGTTTTCCAGGGCTTTTTTTACTTGTTGCGGGGCATAATCGGTTATGACCAGCGGGTGGTCTTTTAGGGCTTTTGCACAGGCGGTACCAATGCCTCCGGCGCCACCCGTTATTACGATCACTTCTTTTTGGATTTCCATGGTTTCTACTATTTTAAGGTTTCTTATTTACTTTCGGCTTCCAGGTTTTCGTCAAGCCGCCTGTTGGGCAGGCCGAATAATTTCCGCAATAATCCGTGCACGATGCCGGGGCGCTATTTGGGTTCAAAAGCCAAACTAACCCTTTAGTTTCCCTTTTATGGATGGTTGACAAACTGGTAAAAGTTTTTTCTTAAAAAAACGGCGCACTTTTTCAGTAAAAGAAAAAATCTATTTCTTTAAAAGAGTATCGAGCTTGGCCAGCATGACCAGTTCACTTTTGTTTTTTCCCGCAAAGGCACCCGCAATGGCATTGGCGGTCTCCCAGATCAGTTTTTTGCGTTCGGGGGTAAAGAGTTTGGGGTTGTCTTTTTTATAATCGGCAAAGCTGTCAAAGCAGTCACTGGCATCGAGCTGCTCATAGTCAAACCAATCAAACACTATTTCTATTTGGTGGGCCGCATCGGTGTGGAAAGGATCCTCATAGTCGTCCAGATTTTTCCAGCGTTCGGAGATTAACTGCTTCAATTTATCGTATTCGGCCTTTTTTACCACCTTATCGGCGGCGGCAATGGCGTAAAAGAGTTCGCCCATTTTCTGGTAAAAGAGCAACTGAGGTTTTTCTATGGTTCCCATAATCATATTTTTTTGAGCATTTTGCGGAGGGTAAAAATAACATACCGGTGGGTCTTAATCTATGACATAAATCAGTTATCCAAATCCTGTCAAAATTGCTTATTTTAGCCGGGTGAAAGTTTTTGAGGAAAAAAAGGGAAATATTTTCAGGATTCTTTCCGAAGCTATTTCGGAAGGCATAGTGATCGTGAACGAAAACCAGGAGATCGTGACCTCCAACGATGCGGCAGATAGGATGTTTGGCTATGAAAAAGGCGAACTCTTGGGGGAGAACCTAAACGTGCTTATCCCAAGGGAATATCGACATTCGCATCCTCCCCAGGCGGCCGAGTTTCTCAAAAAGGAAGATCCGCGCCAGATGGGCCATGGCCGCGATCTGTATGCCCGCCGAAAGGACGGCAGCACCTTTCCCGTGGAGGCTGGCCTCAACCCCTTTGAAATTCACGGTAGCCGCTATGTGATGGCCCTGGTGACCGACATAACCGTGCGCAAAAACCAGGAACAGCAGATCATGGAGCTCAACAGCCAACTGGAGCAAAAGGTGGTGGCACGCACCAAGGCCCTGGAGCAGAGCGTAGCCGAGCTAAGGGAGGAAGTGGCCAAACGCAAGGAGGCCGAACACAAAATATCTGAATCGTTGCGGCGCGAACGCGAGCTGGGCGAGCTGAAGACCAAGTTTTTGTCGTTGGTCTCGCACGAGTTTAAGACCCCGCTTAGCGGGATTTTGACCTCGGCCACTCTGGCGGGGAAATATACCCAGACAGACCAGCAGGAAAAAAGGGAAAAGCACCTTAAGACCATACAGAACAAGGTGAAGTACCTCAACAATATCCTCAACGATTTTCTTTCCATAGAACGGCTGGAGTCTGGCAAGGCCACCTATAAGTTTGATGCCTTTCCGTTGAGCAAGGTGGTAAACGAGGTGCTCTACAATGCCAATATGCTGCTCAAGGAAGGCCAGAACATCAATTATCCGCAGAACATTGACGATATCATCATCAATTTTGACGAGAAGATCCTGGAGCTTTCGCTGACGAACCTTATAAACAACGCCATAAAATATTCGCCCGAGCACACCACTATAGATGTTTCGGTCTGGCAAGAGGACAATGGGCTTAGCATCCAGATTAAAGACCAGGGGATAGGGATTCCGGAAAAGGAGCAGAAATTCATTTTCAACCGGTATTTTAGGGCAGAAAATGCCTTGCTCGACCAGGGTACGGGCATAGGCCTAAACATAGTAAAGAGCCACCTGGAAAATCTGGGCGGCACCATTACCTTTGAAAGCGAGGAGGGAAAAGGTAGCGTTTTCACTATTTCCTTTCCCGTAAAAAACAATGTACTACAAGATGAAAAAAATACTTCTTATTGAAGACGATACCGCCCTACGGGAAAACACAGCCGAGCTTTTGGAGCTTTCGGGCTATGAGGTCTTTACCGCCCCCAATGGCAAAATAGGTATTGAAAAGGCAAAAAAACAGCAGCCCGATATTATTGTCTGCGATATCATGATGCCCGAGATTGACGGGTACGGCGTCCTGGAAGCCATGGCCCAAAATGAGGGAACCAGCCATATTCCGTTTATCTTCCTTTCGGCCAAGACCGAGCATAAAGAGATAAGGAAGGGAATGGATATGGGTGCCGATGACTACCTCACCAAGCCCTTTGACGAGCAGGAGCTGCTCAGTGCCGTGGAAAGCCGTTTGGCCAAGGCCAGCATTTTGGCCATGCGCGAGCGCGACCAAAAGAAAGCCACGGCCAATGATGATGAAAACCCCCAGAACCTCCACCAGTTGAAAAATTTTTTCTGTGATGAAGGGGAGGTGGGCAAGTTTAAAAAAGGAGAAATTATCTATAGGAAGGGCGACCACTCCAACAGTCTCTTTTTAATCCTAAAAGGCGTGGTGAAGACCCATATCATGGACGCCAATGCCAAGGAATTGATTACGGGGCTTTATAAGGCCGATGATTTTTTGGGCTTTACCTCGTTTGAAGACAACTTTCCCTATACCGAAACCGCCACGGCCGTAGAGGAGACCGAAGTTGCGGCCATGTCAAAAACCTATGTGCGCGACCTCCTGAAAAAGAGCCAGGACGTGTCGCTGGAACTGATGAACCTACTTACCGACAACCTTTCCGAGGTAAAGGAACAGCTGGTAAAAATGGCCTATAGTTCCGTCAAGAAAAAAACCGCCCATACCATTCTCCAATTTGTTGAGGTCATGGACAAAAAACCCGGGGCCCCTTTGCGTATCTCAAGAGTTGATTTGGCCACCACCGCCGGTATTGCCACCGAAAGCCTCATCCGCACCCTTTCTGAATTTAAGAAGGAAGGAATCCTCGAGATTGAGGGCCGCGATATCCATATTGTTGATTTGGAGAGCCTGCGCAATATGGATTGATCGCGCCCCCAGCAGTCCAAAACTGATTTATATCATTTTCTGTACTGGCAGATACAGATACTTTTGTCGGTAAGTTTTTGATAGCATGAAGAATATATTGATCCCGACAGATTTTTCTGAAAACTCGCATAATGCCATCAATTATGCGCTGCGGTATTTTGCCCAGGAGCCGGTAAACTTCTATATCCTTCATGTATCCAGCGAGGCGGCTTCCCAAGATCAGATTATGGATGGGGGGCATTACGCTTCGGGAGAAAACCTACCCACGGTTCAAGGCACTGCTGCCCTAATGAAGGAAGAAATTAAGACCTGCCAATTGCTGGCCAAAAATAGCGGGCACCGGTTTTTTCCCGTCCACGAAAGCATCACCCTGGTTGAGGCCATAAGGAAGCAGGTAGTTGAAAAGGAAATAGATTATATCTTGATGGGCACCCGCGGCAATTCCCGTCGCAATGGGGGCGAGATGGGCAGTAACACTTGTGATGTCATTACCAAGGTGAAATGCCCCATTGTCGTCATCCCCGAAAGTGCCCGCTTTAAGGGGATAAGGAACATAGGCTTCGTTACTGATTACAACTGTATTTTTCGGAACAAGGTCATAAGCCGTTTGTCTGAAACCCTGGAAGCGCATGGCGCACCGCTTCGCATACTCCATATTAAATCCAAAAGCTTGGGCCTCACTCCGGCCCAGACCGATAACAAAGGATTTTTGCATTACTTTTTTAAGGAAAAGAAACACAGTTTCCACTTTGTGGAAAACAAGGATCTGGAAACCGGGATCCAGGATTTTATTGATACCTGGGACGTTGATATGGTATCCATCGTGGCCAAGAACCTGAATTTCATCCAAAGGCTGCTCTTAAGGCCCGCGGCCGAAAAGATAGTCTTTGAGGCCAAGGTGCCGTTTTTGGTACTGCACGAATAGAAAGTGACCTAATCATCCCTAGTAACAGGGAAGTCCTCATAAAAATCGTCAAAGGTCTTTTCGGTATGATAGTCATCGGTCAGTACCTGGTACACGGTTATAACCAAGAAAACCTGGCCCACCACCGTAAGGTAGAACACCCAGCTGAAGGGGAAGCCCATGGCCGCAAAGATGGCTACGGTTACCAATATAAGCGATGTAATTGCCAAATAGGCGAGTGGGGGAATCTTCATGGCTTTTCTTTTAAATTTACGAAACATAAGCCAGTTCGGTCTTAAGTTTTCCTTAAAAATGAATGGTTGGCTGATATTTATCATATATTTTACTGCTTAAAACACTTACCTTTAATGCAGACAAATAAACCCGACGGAGATGCGTAAAATATTGATCCCTACAGATTTTTCTGAAAATGCCATGAACGCGGCCAAATATGCCGTTGAACTTTTCAAGTATGAACACGCCCAGATATATCTTCTGAATGCGTATGCCGATACGGTTTACAACGATAAGGCCCGGTTGGCCAATGCCGTTTTTTCGGAGTTGAAAACGCTTGCCTCGGGACGGGCCGAAGAGGGCTTGGAGGAAATGAAGAAAAAGATACTTGAAATTTCCCCCAATCCCCGCCACAGCCTACACACCGTGGCCGAATTTGGGCTTTTGGTAGATTCGGTCAACGATTGGGTGGAGAAGGAGAATGTTGATGTGGTGGTGATGGGTACCAAAGGCGAAACCGCCGACAAGAAGCTCACCTTTGGCAGCAATACCCTGCAGGTAATAAAATATGTAAAGTGTCCCGTTCTGGCCATACCCGCCGTTTATGGCGATGTGCACCCCAAACAGGTGCTGTTTCCCACAGACTTCCAACTGCCCTACAAACGCCGCGAACTGAAATTGCTGGCCAATATTGCCAAGTGCTTTGTCGCCACGGTGAATTTTCTCTATGTGTCAAAATTTGCCAATCTTTCGCTGCGGCAACAGGACAACAAGGCCTTTTTGGAAGCTGCATTCTGCGAGAACCAGACCGAGATGCACCAGATATCGGGCACCGATGTGACAGCCGCCATCAACACTTTTATCGAGCAAAACCCGGTCGATATGCTGGTGATGATAAACACCCGGCATTCGTATCTGGAGAATATACTGTACCAGTCAACTATTGAGAAAATTGGGCTGCATATAGATATTCCTTTTTTGGTGCTTCAAAACTTGCCCCGATAATCATAAACCAGAATATTCACATCCATGGAGACCGTTCTTTTTTCACAAAAAACTTTAGCCGTAAATTAGCACGGATCTTAATTCCATACTCTTAAAATTTCATCCATCCATGAAAAAGATAATTGTACCAACCGATTTCTCTACCAACGCTTACGCCGCCCTTTTTTATGCCTCCAAGCTGTTTAGCGAGGAGCCGCTCCATATCACCTTGTTGCATTCCTTCGGCAATGAGATAAGCACCCTTACCAGCAGGGTTGATGTGGGCCGATCGGATAATATGGTTGAAAAGCTGGAGCGCCACGCCAATGAAGACGGGCAGCAATTGCTCCACAAAATTAAATTGGATGCGGCCAACTTGCCCCATACGTATGAGGTAATCATCACGCCCGCCCCGTTGGCCAGGACCATCAACAAAATGGTGGCCCAGGATGGCTACACCTTGGTAGTGGTGGGCACCAAGGGCCGCACCGGGGCCGAGGGGGTGCTTATGGGCAGTACCACCATAAACCTGGTCAAGGCCCTGGTGGGTTGCCCCTTGCTCATCGTGCCCAGAGAGGTAGATTTTGTGGTTCCCTCCAATATTGTTTTCGCGAGCGATTATAAAGATTTCTTCCAGCTTTCCAAATTGCGCCCCATTATCCGCCTGGTCAGGCAGTACAACAGCACGCTGCACCTATTGCATGTGGGCAAGGAAAAGGAGCTGGAGGACCAACAGCGGCAAAATCTCGAAAAGTACCAAAATGACCTCTCGGAATACGATACCCAATTCCATTTCATTGCAAAAAATGAGAATATTTCAAAATCTATCCATAATTTTATGGACAAGAGAGGAATGGAGCTGTTGTGCCTGGTTTACCACAAGCACACTTTTATCAAACAGTTGTTTCGTGAGCCCGTGGTGAGCAGGGTGGGCAAGCACGCCCACATTCCCACTTTGGTCATTCCCATAAAACAGTAATCACTAATCAAACAAAACCAAAACAGATGAAAAAACGGATATTAATACCCACTGACTTCTCAAAAAACGCCTTCAATGCCATACAATATGCCATGGAACTTTTTAAACGGGAGAAATGTGAATTTTTCATCTTGAACACCTACTACCATTCGGGCTTTAACCGCGATAACTTTTTGATACCCGAGCCTTCCGATGCCGAAATGGCCAAGGTACGCGAAAATGCGGAAAATAAGATGCAGCGGCTAAAACAACAGATGGACAAATATGAGAAGAACGAGCTGCACGACTTTCATTTTATAAGTAGGTTTGGATCTTTTTTTGATTATTTGAAAGAAGCGGTCAAGAAAAAGGAAATACACCTTATCATTATGGGAACCCAAGGCCAAACCGATGACAAAACCGTAATCCTGGGGAGCAATGCCGTAAATGTCATGGAAAAAATCCGCAGCTGCCCGGTTTTGGCCATACCCGCCCAGGTGGTTTATAAAGATCCCAACGAGATTGTCTTTCCTACCAGTTTCCGAAACCACTACCAGGAGAAGGAACTGGCCATTTTGGCCGAAATTTCGCGCCATACCCAGGCGCCCATCCGCATTCTTCATATACAGAAGGGAAAGAGCCTGAGCAAGGAACAGGAAAAAAACAAGGCGCTCCTGGAAGAAATCCTCGCCTCTGCGCAGTTTACCCACCATAGACTCTTTGAGATAGATTTGCAGGATGGCGTGCGCAGCTTTGTGCAGAGCCGGGAAAGTGAGATGATAGCCATTATCAACAAAAAGCACAATTTCTTTGGCAGTATCTTCTCAAACCCCATGGTGAAGGAATTGGGAATGCACACCACCATTCCCCTATTGGCCATGCACGACTCGAGGGCTTGAGCGCTGCAATAAAACCGTCAAAACCGTATAGGTTATAATAGAGTTCATTAAAAAAGTTGGTTATGCATAAACGAGTTTTAATACCCACCGATTATTCAAACAATGCATATAATGCCATTGTATATGCTTTTGGACTGTTTGCCAATGAACCCTGTACTTTCCATATCTTCCACGCTTATTTTTTGGCAAGGTCGGCCCGCGGTAATATACTCTTCCCCGAACCCGAACCCCGTGAATATGATGCGGCCGCGCGAGACTCGGGCATAAAGATGCAAGAATTGAAAAAAAGGCTGGGGCGGCTGGCAGACAATCCGGAACATACCGTTTATTTTGACCATAAATTTGGTATGCTGATCGACCTGTTGGAAGAAAAGGTGGGGCGCGATAAAATTGATTTAATCGTCATGGGCACCCGCGGCAGGACCGATGACGAAAAGGTGGCCTACGGACGAAATTCAATAAATGTGATGGAGAACATCCGCGATTGTGCCGTGCTGGCCGTGCCGGCAAATATTTCCTATAAAAGGATAGAAAAGATAGTGTTTCCCACCAATTTTAAAACCCATTTTCAGTGGAAGGACATGAGGACCTTCCGCGAGCTTGCGCAACTGGAAAATTCCACTGTCCAAATCCTGCATATGGGCAAGGAGGACCAACTTTCAGAAAAACAGAGGGAAAATAAGGATGGCTTGGAGAATCTTTTTAAAGGTACAAAATATACCTACCACTGGCTCGAGGATAAAAAGGTAAAAGAAGGCGTGCTGTCATTTGCAGACCAGCAGAATAGTGGAATGATTGCTTTTATCAACGGAAAGCACTGGTTTTTTGGCAGTGTTTTTTCAAACCCGTTGGTAAAGAGTTTGGGCATACATTCCAGGATTCCGGTGCTGGCACTCCACGATTCGAGAAATGTTACTTAAAATAAAATAGTGGAGATAATAAAACATTCCGGTGAACGCGTAAAGTTTTCAATTGACAAGCTGAAAAGCTCCCTTAGGAAAAGCGGGGCTCAGGAAGATGTGGTCAATCAAATTGCCAATAGTGTTCGCGATGAGCTCTACCAAGGCATTTCAACCAAGGAAATCTACAATCGGGCGTTTTCACTTCTTAAGAAGAAAAAGAAAGGCTATGCTTCAAAATATAAACTGAAAAAGGCAATCTACGAATTGGGCCCAACCGGCTTTCCATTCGAAAAATTTGTGGCGGCCATTCTATTTTACAGCGGTTATGAGGTACAGACCGGGCAGTTCCTGCAAGGGAAATGCGTAACCCACGAGGTAGATGTGGTAGCGCACAAAAACGGTCAGTATATAGTGTCTGAATGTAAATTCCACGGCGATGAGGGCCGAAAGTGCGACGTAAAAATTCCGCTGTACATACATTCCCGCTATCGGGATATTTTGAACCATTACGG
Organism: uncultured Aequorivita sp.; assembly: GCA_964431895.1. Classification (GTDB taxonomy): domain Bacteria; phylum Bacteroidota; class Bacteroidia; order Flavobacteriales; family Flavobacteriaceae; genus Aequorivita. The sequence continues at coordinate 126 of CAYSLM010000096.1, read as the reverse complement.
CGATGACAATAAAGGTGAAAAACCCAACGAAGGCTGGGTGGTTACAAACACCCGTTTTACCGCAGATGCCATAAAATATGGCCAATGCGTAGGCCTTTACCTGTTAAGTTGGGATTTCCCGAAAGG
>CAYSLM010000095.1:5624-10610 GCA_964431895.1 uncultured Aequorivita sp. | reverse complement strand
GCACCTCCTTGAACAGGGCCTCGCTAAACCCGCTAATGCCAAATTTGGTAGCGCAATAGGCCGCGCCCTCGGCCCGGGTGGTGGTCCCCAAAATGGAACCAATATTCAAGATGTGCGAGCTTTCCCTGCGGCCTTTCATCAGTTTTATGGCTTCGGAGGTGATCAGGTACAGGCCGTTTAAATTGGTATTGACCATCGCGTACCATTCAGACTGCGGCATTTCATCTATCTTGCCAAAGGAGCCGGCTCCTGCGTTGTTGACCAAAATAGCTGGACTATGCCCTTGTGAGAACGTTTGGGAAAACCATCTATTTACGGCCTTTCCGTCAGTGATATCCAGTACAACGGGCAAAAATTTTCCTCCCACATCTGCCCGGATGTTTTCCAACGCATCCCTATTTCGCCCAAGGGCATAAACAGTTGCTCCCTCGCCGACCAATGCTTTTGAAATTGCCGCTCCCAGGCCACTGCTGGCGCCGGTTACTATGGCTATTTGGTTTGTTAGTTCCATCAAGTTAATTTATGGATTATAGCTACCGGGTTCCACCCTAAAGGCAATAGCCAGGCGGTTCCAGCCATTTATGGCCACAATGGCCATGGTGAGGGCCAGATGTTCCTTTTCGGTAAAATGTTCGGCCACCGAAGTGTACAGTTCATCCGAAATATCATTTTGGGCTACCAGCGTAAGGGCTTCCGTCCAGGCCAGGGCGGCCCGCTCCCGCCCTGAATAATAGGAAGTCTCGCGCCAGGCCGAAAGCCCATAGAGGCGTTGCTCGGTCTCGCCGGCCTTGCGCGCGTCTTTGGAGTGCATATCAATGCAATACGCACAACCGTTGATCTGTGAAGCGCGCATTTTCACCAAATGGTAAAGTTTTTTTTCAAGTCCCGAGCCGGCAACATATTTTTCCAGCTCCATCATCCCGGCAATGGCCCGGGGGTCAGTCTTGTAATAATCCAATCGTTTGGGCATTTTTACTTTTTTTAATCAAAATCTTCGGTTACTATTCGTTCTTTTGGAATGTTTAAATGGGCCAATTGCTTCCCAACAGCATCCATCATCGACGGCGGACCGCAGAGATAGAAATAAGTATCTAGCGGCGTGCCCTGTTCTTTAATAAATGCTTCGGAAATATGGCCATGGGAATAATCCGGATTATTTTCTTCGGAAAGAATATTGACAAAATCCCTACCGAGCATAAATTCAAATTCGTCCTTAAGGATAATATCGGAAGCCGTTTTGTTGGCAAATAGCAATTTATTGCCGCCCAGGTCTCCTTTTTTGTGCAGGTCCCGCAGTATCGCAATAAATGGCGTGACTCCTGCCCCACCGGCAATAAAAGTACCCGGACCCTTGTATTCTATGGCTCCGAACACTTCGTTAAGGATAAGCATATCGCCTTTTTTCAGCGAAAGCAACTCGTTGGTAACGCCCTTGCGATCGGGATAGGTCTTGATCATAAACTCCAGATAGCCGTCATTAGGAAGACAGGTAAAGGTAAATGGCCTACCCTCATTGCGCCAACCTTCCTTGTCAATAAAAATCTCGGTGGCCTGCCCGGGAGTGAATTTTACCCCCTCGGGTTTTTCGGTTACAATATGGAGCACATCGTGGTTGTGGTGCTCAATAGTCTGAATTTTTACGGGTTCGTTTTTCATAATATAAAGGTTTTACCAGTTGGATGCCATCCCGGGCCGAAGGTTTCAGAAATACCTCAATGTTTGAAAGCTTCCATTTCCTCCATAGCTATAGTGGCATGGGCATAGGCCGCGCCCGCGCGCATTTCTGAGGCTACCCAAATGGCTTCCATGATCTCCTCCTTGCTGGCTCCTTTTCGCATGGCTTGGGGCGTATGGGCCCTGATGCAGTAAGGGCACTGGGTAACATGGGCCACGGCAACGGCGATGAGTTGCTTTGTCTTTTCGTCGAGAGCCCCGGCCTGAAAGACCGTCTTACTGAAATTGCGCCAAGCCTCAATGTTTTTTGGGGCCAAGGCCGCTTTTTTCTCGATCAATTCACGTGTAGTCTCGGGGTACAAATCTTTCTTTTCCATTTTTAAGCTTTTAAAGTTATTGATATTGCAATGCAATCTGGGTTAAAAATCTCATAAGTTTCAGATTAAAAACTTAATGTTAAAAGGCAACCTAATTTATTACAATTTTGTCAGAAATAGGTTTAATTTTTTTTACCGCCGCAGAAATGCAAGCCCATGGTCCACCTCTGTGGCCAATTCATAGAGACTGGTATTTTGCAGCATTTCTTTCAGGTTGTCGCGTATGCCCACAAACTTATCGTGCATGGGGCAAGGTTTTCTGGCGTCACAAGCTTCGAAACCGAGGGCACAGCCCATATAAATGTTGTCGCCATCAATGGCAGCAACAATATCGCTCAATTTTATGGCTTCTGCCCTACCCGCGGGGATCACAAACCCACCGGTAGGCCCCTTCAACGAGTCGAGAAGATCACATTTGGCCAATTGGTGGAGGATCTTGGCCGTAAAAGCCTCGGGCGAATTTACACCGCTAGCTATATCCTTCAAACTTGCCCGATTGCCCAATGCCGTTTGGGAGGCGATATATACCGAGGCTTTTATTCCGTACTGGCAGGCTTTGGAGAACATGGTTATTGAAATTTATTACAAAGCTAAGTAAAATTTATATTTCTGATAAATATATCAGAATTAAATATAGGCCTCTTTTTTTGAAGCCTAGGGGGAAAATTTTAAATCTTCAAATAGGTATTACCTTCATTAAGTTTGGAAGCAAGTTCCATAACGTTGGTGTTTTCACACATATTTCGAAGACCTTCGCGAATGTCTTCAAACTGATCGTGAACCGGGCAGGGATGCAATGGCGTACATTCGGAAAGGCCCAGGCAGCAACCATGAAAAATGGCGTCGCCGTCAATGACTTCAACAATCTGTGAAAGTTTCAGCGGGGAATCCTTTTTGAGATAAAAACCCCCGTTTGGCCCTTTTTTGGACAGGACTACCCCCGACCGCGCCAGCTGTTGGCAAATCTTTGCTGTAAACGGTTCCGGCGAATCCACGGCCTTGGCTATTTCGGCTACATTGGGCCGCTTGTCTTCCTGAGATTGTTTGGCTATATACAGAACCGCGCGTATCCCGTATTCACATGCTTTAGAGAACATATTGTTTGTTTTTCCAAATGTAAAAAAAAATAGCTACTTATCGCCCAAAATCATTTTTAAGTATATCCGGGGAAGTGGTTTCCCTTTCCGCTAGAAAAGGAAGCTTGGTTCGCCTATTGTACAAATCGTTTGTGGGCAGCCGCTTCCAACACTGCCCTGTGGTCTGGATGTGCTATGGAAATCAACGCTTCTGCCCGCTGTTGCAGACTTTTTCCGAAAAGGTTTACCACTCCGTACTCGGTAACCACAAAATGCACGTGAGCCCGGGTGGTCGTTACACTGGCGCCCTGCTTTAAAAACGGCGTTATTTTAGAAATACCCTTGTTGGTAACCGAAGGCATGGCGATAATGGGCTTCCCTCCTTCCGAAAGGGATGCGCCACGTATAAAATCCATCTGTCCGCCCACCCCCGAATATTGATACATCCCGATGCTATCTGCACACACCTGGCCGGTCAAATCAATTTCAATGGCACTGTTGATGGCCGTAACCTTCGGATTGCGGCGAATAATGGCCGTATCATTGGTATAACCTGCTTCCTTAAAATGCACCAAAGGATTGTCATCGATAAAATCGTAAAGCTTTTTGGTGCCCATGGCAAAACAGGTCACGATTTTCCCGGTTTTTATTTCCTTATCCTCGCCCGTTATAATTCCTTTTTCAACCAAAGGAAGAATGCCGTCGCTGAACATCTCGGTGTGGATTCCCAACCGTTTGTGGTTGCCCAAATTGTGAAGCACGGCGTTGGGAATATTGCCGATGCCCATTTGCAGCGTGGCGCCATCCTCAATCAAACCGGCCACGTGTTTCCCAATGGTGGCTTCTATTTCGGTAGGTTCGCCCATAGTGGCTGCATAAATGGGCGTATCAATCTCCACCGCAAAGTCAATATTGTTTATATGAATAATGCCGTCGCCGTGCGTGCGCGGCACTTGCGGGTTTATCTGGGCCACCACCTTTTTGGCGGTTTGGATGGCGGGCAGGGTAACATCTACCGAAACACCCAGCGAGCAATACCCGTGTTTGTCTGGTGGAGAAACCTGGATAAAGGCCACGTCCAAGGGAAGAATATTCCTCCTGAAAAGCCAATGGATCTCACTCAAAAAAACGGGAATATAATCGCCGTGAATGGTGTTTACACCTTTCCGAACATTATCGCCCACAAAACAGCTGGCCAGGTGGAAGGCATCGGTATAGGGCGCTTGGGTATACTTGGCCTCGCCGTGGGTGTGGATCTGGATAATTTCAACATTCTTCAGTTCCTGATACCTTTCACACAAGGTATCTATCAACAGATTGGGCGTCATGGCCGCACCCTGAAAAAACACGCGATTGTTTGATTTTACGATAGATACGGCCTCTTGGGCGGAAACGATTTGCATAATTTTATTTTTATGCAAAGGTTGCCAATCCATATTATATTTAAAATGATTTTCATCAGAATTCAAATTTCCGTAGAGACGCGATGCATTCCGTCTGTACCGGGGCGATGCATCCCGTCAGAATCCAGAGATTGAATAAGATTTTCCGCAGAGACGCGATGCATCGCGTCTGTACAAAATGTAAAATTGAAAATCATTTTTTATAAAATTTATCCATATTCCATTTTATTGGATTATTGATAATGTAAGATTCAATGCGTTGAAAAGAAAAACGATTCCGGATAATATGGTCGTGGAATCGCGGTTGCCAGCCGAATTGGGGATTTATTTGCCGGGCCAGCATCGTTACGGCCGATTTGAATCCGCGAATTATGGATGCCAGATTTTTCGATTGCGGCCCAAACGTAGAGACGCGATGCATCGCGTCTCCACCACCAAAAGGATGCATCGCGTCTG
>CAYSLM010000095.1:0-5524 GCA_964431895.1 uncultured Aequorivita sp. | reverse complement strand
ACGCGATGCATCGCGTCTCCACCACCAAAAGGATGCATCGCGTCTGTACAGATATTAAATTCATTTTTTCCAATGCCGATAATCGCATGAAAATGATTGGGCATCACCACGAAAGCGCCCATTTCCAAATTCATATCCTTTCGGATTTCAAAGGTTTTAATCCATTCCGATTCAACGATTTCCCCTATAGATGAAAGTCGCATTTCCTTTTTGGAATCCAAAACAATATCACCGAAAAAGCAAAATCTATCGTGGGTGCAAATGGTTATGAAGTAGGTGGCATTGCTGCCGTAATCCCAATTTTGAAGGCGCGCAGATGGAATGCGATATTAATTGCGGAATTTATCGGCCATGATTTTCCCATTTCCGAATTAAAAATACGCAATTATTTAATAAAAATTCCCCGTAGAAACGCGATGCATCGCGTCTGTACTACAAAGATGGGCGATATCATCCACAATGGAAATTCCCTTATCATTATTGTACCAAACCTGCAGCATTTCCTTAAAGGCATCGTCAATTTTTCCGTGTTTTTCCTTGTAGTCGGCAACCAATCTTGTGGCAGCCTGGGAACGGGGCCCGAAGGTATTGATTACGTTGAAGTTTGCATCAACCATAATTACCATCGGTATGGATCGGGAACCGTTGGTTAAAAATTGATCCATCAATTCCGGGTTTTCATCGCGGAGCACGATTTTTAAATCAATATTTTCTGAAAGCTGAGCAATTTTATTCAAAAATGGCAAGGTTTGCGCCGCATCGCCGCACCAAGGTTCGCTAATGACGAGCCAAGTCTGTTTTTGCGAAATATTCTTGAAAGCTTCAAGACTTTCCTCAGCAATTTCAGCAGTTTTGTCCAAACGCTTGCTGCGGCTCCAGTTTAGTTTGGTGTAATTTATTTTTTCGTCGGTTTCTTCGCCGGTGGTACGGCCCTCTTCCACCAATTGTTTAAAAAGCAAGTTGTATTCCGAATAGTCCATGGCCTTCTCCACGGAAGTATTCAATAAGTTTCTCATAGTATTTAAATTGAATTTGTCAAAATCTTTATTATAAAATCCGCCCCGATTTTCGGTGCGCTCCAACGATTGCTGAATGATCAAATGCGCCGCGTTTACCATATTACGAAGCTGTGAGAGTGCGGTGTTCAACCTATGCCTTTGGTAAAGCGCTTCGGTTTCAAAATATAATTTTTCCAGTTGGGCCGCAGCTTTCCTTAAATTGCTGTTGTTTCGCACCACACCGGCATTACTGCGCATCAACCGCTGCAATTCTTCCGTTTTTTGTTGAAGAATTTCAGCGCCTTGTAAAAAAACGGTGCCTTCATCATTCCAATCGGGAATGGTCTTGGTCGTCTGTGAAGGCTGATGTTTACACAAATATTGAAATATCCGGTCGGCATACACCAAGGCTTCCAACAACGAATTGGAAGCCAGCCGGTTGGCGCCGTGAAGCCCCGTGTACGAACATTCGCCGCAGGCAAAAAGGTTTTTCAACGAAGTCTTCCCGTCCACGTCCACAACCACCCCGCCACAGAGATAATGGGCCGCTGGCACTACGGGAATCCAATCTTTGGCAACGTTAATATTTCGCTGCAAACAGGTTTCATAAATATTGGGAAAGTGCTTTTTGAAATCTTCAATATCCAAATGGGTGCAGTCCAGAAAAACGCAATCGTCGCCCGATTTTTTCATTTCGGAATCAATGGCGCGCGAAACAATATCGCGGGAAGCCAGTTCGCCCCGATGGTCATATTCCATCATAAACCGTTCACCCTTTTTGTCCCGAAGAAAAGCCCCAAACCCGCGCACCGCCTCCGAAATCAAGAAGGAAGCGCCGTGCTTGCCGTCGTAAAGCGCCGTGGGGTGGAACTGGATAAATTCCATATTCTGGATGCGCGCCTTGGCCCGATAGGCCATCGCAATGCCATCGCCCGTGGCTACCGCCGGGTTGGTGGTATGGCCGTACACCTGCCCCATTCCACCGGAAGCCAGCGTGGTATAAGCCGCTTTAACGGTAAAAATATTCCCCGAAATCTGATCGAGCACGTAGGCCCCGTAACACGAAAGTTTCTGGGTTTTTTCCCCAGAAAAATGATGCTCGGTGATCAAATCTATCGCAAAATGATGCGGAAGGATTGTGATGTTCTGCAATTGGCCACAACGCTGCAAAAGTGCCCGCTCTATCTCGTTGCCCGTAGTATCCTTATGGTGTATCACCCGAAATTCCGAATGGCCGCCTTCCCTGCCGAGGGTCAGTTCGCCGTGGGCGTCGGTATCAAATTTAGTGCCCCAAGCCATCAGTTCGCGCAACCGTTTGGGGCCCTCTTTTATGACCATTTCCACCACAGCCCTATCGCAAAGCCCGTCGCCCGCAATCAGCGTATCCTCAATGTGTTTTTGGAAGGAATCTTCTTTTAAATCGAAAACCGCCGCCACGCCGCCCTGCGCATATTTGGTGTTCGATTCGGCCTCACTGGCTTTGGTGACCACCGTTATCTTTTTCTTCGGAAAATGTTCCGCAAGTTTAATGGCAAGCGTCAAACCCGCGGCACCCGAACCAATAATCAAAAAATTGGTTTCCATCATCATTTTGAAAGTTCCAGCATGCGCTCAATGGGCAGGACTGCTTTTTTTCGTATTTCCTCGGCAACATCTATCTGTGGCGTTTCGTACAGCAAACAATCATAAAGTTTTTGAAGGGTGTTCATCTTCATAAACGCACATTCGCTGCAGGCACAGGTGTTGTCCTCTTCCGCTGGGGCGGGAATCAACACGGCCTCTGGCACTTCCTGCTGCATTTTATGAAGAATACCCGCTTCGGTAGCGACGATGAATTTTTCCAAAGGATGTTTTTTCACATAATCAATCATTCCGGCCGTAGAACCAATATAAGTTGCGGTTTCCAAAATATGGCTTTCACTTTCAGGATGGGCAATTATTTTTGAACCCGGATTTTCTTTGTATAATTTCAGCAATTTATCCATAGAAAACGCTTCGTGTACTATACAGGCACCGTCCCAAAGGAGCATTTTGCGGCCGGTTTTTTTCTGGATGTATTTCCCCAGGTTCTTATCGGGCGCGAAAATAATGGGAACGTCCTTCGGCACGGAATTCACGATTTTTTCGGCATTGGAAGAGGTGCAGATAATATCGCTCAAGGCCTTTACTTCCGCAGAACAATTCACATAGGTTATCACCACATGGCCGGGATGCGCCTCCACCATTTTGCCGAAAGCATCGGGCGGACAAGAATCTGCCAGCGAGCAACCGGCCATTAAATCGGGCAGCAGAACCTTTTTGTCGGGGTTTAGGATTTTTGCGGTTTCGGCCATAAAATGCACGCCGGCAAAGACGATCATTTCGGCATCGGTCTCGGCAGCTTTTTGCGAAAGGCCCAAACTGTCGCCCACATAATCGGCCACTTCCTGAATTTCGGGCACTTGGTAATAATGCGCGAGGATTACGGCGTTTTTTTTCTTTTTCAGTTCGGTTATTTTTTGATGCAAATCCATCTTTTTATGATTTTAATTGTTGAAGCAATGCTTTGAAAATGGGCATTGCCACCAGTGATAATGAAACAAAAATCCCGATTCCAAAGAGGAAGAACGAAATATAATACGGCACGATTGAATCCTGCATTTCACCAAAAGTACCCTCTTGGGAAATGTACATCCAGTAACTTCGCTTTGCTCCTGCAATTATCAGGGAAACAAAGAAAATAAACAGCGAAATGTTGAAGGCCACAAAACCACGCATTACCCAAGGGGTATCCATTTTCAGTTTTGGCCGCAAATGGTGCGCGATAAAGAAAAGCGCCGCAAACAAAATGGTAGTGTTTATGCCGATGGTGGTCCCCATAGAGTGTGCCACCGTAATGTGCGTGCCGTGCGTAAAGAAATTGATGGCCGGAATGGAGAACAGCAGCGCCAGGATGATGTTGATGAAAATCCAAAAGTCGGTGGCGAGCAAAAACCGATAGGCCATGGGGTGGTTTTCTTTTTCTACCTTTAAAACCGAGCGTTTCCAATTGTAAATAATCGATGCTAAAACAATCCACTCGGTCATACTTATTGCGTAGGCAACGTAGCGGATCCACGGCTGTGTGGGCAGTAAATAGGTGTGGTGCGCCCAGCCGAACATCAAATTGGTGAGTCCCAAAAAGTAGAAGAAAAACGCCGTTTTATTGGTGGCTACGTCGGTCTTCTTTTTGATTTTGGACATTAAATAAATGGAGATTCCGTACACAAGCATATTCCACGAACCCGTAAACGAGCCGGTGGATTTCCATTGTACCGCAAAATCCTTTATAAAATGCAGTCTAAAAAAATCGAACAGCCAGAAATGCGCCTCCATCAAATGGTAGCACATAAAGGCGATGCCCGTGCCCCACATCCAAAAATAGACCGGCCAGCCCTTCATATTGGTGTAAAGCGTCTTGAAATAATTGATGCCGAAAAAGACCCAGCCCAATAAAATGGGTATCATTAAAATGGGTTTAAAGGCAAAATACTCGCGGCCCTCGGTATAATCAAAGGCGAAGGAAAAGTAAATAGCAATGCCCGTAAGCAAGAAAAGAATAAAATGGACCGCCTGCAACCTGGGTGAAAAAAGCTTGAATTTTTCAACCGAAGCGATAAAAAAATAGATACTTCCGGTGGCGGCCAGCACGATCCACGAAGTTTCCGAAGTAACGTGAAAGGGCCGCAGTTTTGAGAAGGGAACCGTTTCCTTTAAAAAATCGGGCAACAGGTATTGAAACGATGCGGTAAGCCCAAATAGCATTCCCAAAAACAGCGCGGTTAGCGCAAACAGCAGGAAATAGAGCGGCACTTTACTTTTCATTCCGGTATTTTATTTTCACCCAGCCCGTGGCTTCAATTTCGGCATCGTAATTTGGGTAAATGCCCGTTTCATCCACCTGTTTCAGATATTCCACGAGGGCATCCTTTTCTTCTTCGGTAAAATGGAACTGCGGCATACTTTTTACCCCGCTGTTCAAAAACGCCTTTATATAGTTGGGGCCTTTGCCTTCGGCCGAGTACACGTTGGTCAAATCGGGTCCCAGATATCCGCCCAGGCCGTACAGTTGGTGACAGGACCAACAACGGTTGCTCTGGAACAATTGCTGGCCTTTTACTGCCACTGGGGATAATTTTTCTACGGCCACGTAGCCCTCGGTATTATAGATCACATAGTTATAAAACCCGAAAAGGGCGAGCAAAATCGCCATGATAAAAATATAGGGCCTTGGGTTGGAGACCATTTCAGATTAGATTATTTGGCCGTAAAAATAAATTTTCGCCTTGCGCAAAAATATGATATTTATCAGTTTTTAGGATATAAACATCTTTTAATTTCGCTTTTTGCTAAAAACAACCCATTCAATTTTCGGTTTCGGTTTTATTTTTCTTTTGCATCTTTATCGTTATATTCAACCTCATGGTCAATAAACAACTCCTCCATCCAAAAAGCATTGTAGTAATCGGGGCTTCCAACGATACCAAAAAGCCCGGTGGCAATATGCT
>CAYSLM010000094.1:0-10684 GCA_964431895.1 uncultured Aequorivita sp. | reverse complement strand
AACCATCTGTTATAACAATGAGGAAGAGGGCCGTTTTGGTACCCAGGCCTGGAATGGGGGGTCAGTATCACCGGAATATCCACCACCCCAAAGCCATTAACTATAAGAAATGGCCACTTTTTCCCTTCAATTTTTGGATAGTCCTTAATCGATTTGGGAAATCGGGTATTTTTTCGGCCTTTTCCATTTGTTGCAACCCAGAATTGCTATCAAAAAAAGATGCTGGGCCAATAGGCTCTATCCCAGCTTCCTCCCTTAAATTTGACGGTTTTAAGTCAAAATACAGCCCCCCAATGCTTCCAAAACCCAGAAATTTTCCGTATATTCATACTGTCATCACGAATCCCGACAGCGGGATAGCAACCTGCCCAAACCGGCGAAGGTGCTGCAAAAGATGCGCCTACTTCCAGGAAAAATAGGTTCCGATTTCTTTATTTAAAATTAAATCGGGAACAAAGGGTTAAAACACGGCACAGGCCAAAACCCGAGTTCCCAATACGGTACGTTTCCACTTGTGGAACGGCCATAACGCGCCTTTTGGGCAGGCCATGGTATGGCCAATAGATTGGTATTTTACTAACTTAAATATATATCTATGAACGAAAAATTCAAAAACCTGCCGGTAGAGCCGGGAACCTTCGTCCTAGCCACCGTGGAAACCAAAATTGACGATCTCGATGTCGTGTACCAAAAATGGTGCTGGGACAGTATTTTTGCCGAAAGCATCATCTTTTGCAACGATGATGTGGCCCATCTAAACCAAAAGCAAGTAGAAAAACAGGTCCTGCAAAACACCGCTTTGGTAAAGGACAGCTCCAGCCTCACCTATAGAAAGGGCGATAAATTCACCTTTGTAAGCTTCAATTTCGATTATGATTAACTCCCCCCACCGCAATTCAAGTTCAAATTCAAGTTCAAGTTCAAGTTCAAATCCCCTCCCCGTCCCCTGAGCGCCTGCCCGCCATAAGACGGGGAGTCAAAGGGAGTTCAAGTTCAAGTTCAAATTCAAATTCAAGTTCAAGTTCAATTTCAATCTCAAACCCTATGAAAACACTAACCCTAGGAAAAATCATCAACCACTACAACCGCTACCTCACCGAATCGGAACTGCAGGACCTGCGCCAGCTCCAAAGCAGCGCAACCTCTTTCTCTGAACAGACCAAGGAGCTACACCGCGCACTCTTTGGCGAGGAATGGGACTTTATGGCCGACTCGGGCGTAGATTCCAAGGCCCGGTCGCGTGGCCACAACCCCATGCGCCAGGAATACCGCGACCGCGTGGCACAAAAGCGGGAAGCCTTTGGCGTAAGCCCTCTGGCCGAAAATGGCATGCCTGTTGATGATTCGGCCACCCGCTTTTGTGAGGAAGTGGTGCGCCAGACCAAAAACTACCGCGAACTGCTCGCCCTTAAAAAACGCAACGCCAAACAAACAGTTTTTGTAGATATGGACAATGTGCTGGTCAACTTTCAGTCCGGTATCGACAAAATTTCTGAGGAAGATCGCAAGGCCTATGAAAACAAACTCGACGATGTGCCGGGTATTTTCGCGCTAATGGAACCCATGGAGGGCGCCATTGAAGGCTATAAATGGCTGTGCCAGCATTTTGACACCTATATCCTATCCACTGCCCCCTGGGATAACCCTTCGGCTTGGAGCGACAAGCTGCTGTGGATAAAGACCCACCTGCCCGATGAGGCCAAAAAAAGGCTCATTCTTTCCCATAACAAACATTTGGCCCACGGGCATTTTCTTATTGACGACCGCACGGCCAATGGTGCCGGCCAATTTCCGGGAAAACACATTCACTTTGGTCCTGAAGGCACCGATTTTCCCGACTGGAAATCGGTTATAGCTTATATGAAGAAACTGGCCTGATTTCCCTTGAAAAAGAGCGTATGAAGTAGGGAAAGGCATAGGGCTTTTCCCTCAGTTGCGTGCGTTCCCCAATTTGCGGCGGAAAAGAGGAAAAACCGACCGGCCTACCCGCAGTGAAAACCTCGCCCAGACCAAACTTTATTATCTTAGCATTCCGAAACCGAAAAAATGACCCTTCACCAACTTGTCATGTCCCACGACTGGCCCAACATAGCCCAGGGCTTTGAGGAAATCTATCCCGATGCGATGGATAATCTGAAAGGCTATCAAGCCCTATATAAAAACCTGCATACCTTGCCGCCCGAGAAATCGGGGCTTTCCATTAGCCTTAGCGTACAGAAGGACGATTTTGACGGGGAAGAATATGTAGATGTATCGGGAATTTATAAACACCCCCAAACGCCTGAGCAGCACCATCCTCACGGCTTGGAGTTTGTGCCGTGGCGCCAATGGTTGGGAATGGATATTGCCAAAGAAAGTCTTGCCAATTTTACGCAAGTGGAAATCGTGGTCCACTGCCTACGCGAAATGAGCTTTATAAGCTTTTCGGAAACGGAAATTGAAGCCGAAAAGGAAGCCATCAATAAACAGGTTGGGGAATATAAAGAGCTTTCGGAAGAGGAACGTGCCGCCAAAATGGTTTCTTGGAAAGAAATCCGTAAATGGCTGAACGATGAACATAAGGCAGATTGACCTTCCGCCTTCGTAAAAGAGGCCTTCAGCCTTCCACACCACTTTCGGTCCCAATCAACGGGATATACTTCCGCTTAAACTTGACCATCAAGGCCACCGCCCTATAGGCCACCCACACAATCAGCGCCGCCCAAATGCCCACCAGACCCCATTCCATAAATTTGGAAAGATACAGCACGGGAATAAACCCCAATACCGTGGCGCCCAACAGCACATTGCGCAGGTACCGCATTTCGCCCAGACCTTTAAAAATAGAGTCCAATGTAAAGGCCAGCGCATTGAAGGGCAGGCAGACCAGTACCATAAAGAACATGCCGTAGAAAATATGGAGCACCGCCTCATCTTTATTGAACAATAGCCCCAACGGCTTATACAGAATCAACCCCAACAGTACAAGTGCCGAGGCCACGCCCACATTGTAAAGGTTCACTTTTTTCGTAAGGCGCCACAGGCTGCCAAAATTGCGTTCGCCCAACAGCTTCCCGCCCAGGATGTTGCCGGCGGCCCCGTAGCCGTCGAGAAAAAAGGCCGTAAATATCCATATATTGAAGGCGATGGTATGGGCGGCAATATATTCTTTTCCCAAATCGGCAGCTTCGCGGGTGGCAAGAATCAGGGCGGTGTTCAGGGCCAGCGAGCGCAAAAACAGGTTAAAGCTCATCCCCACCAGGCGATTGATCTCGGCGTGCAAAGGGAATCGCAGCCTTAACGATACCTCTGTTTTGGCCATCAGGAATGCAAACGCAATTATTGCCATGACCGTCTGCGAAACCAGACTGGCCCAAGCAGCGCCCCTAATCCCCATGGGTGGAATATGGCCCTCAACGCCATAGACCAGCAGAAAATCCAGCCCTATATTTAGGGCAGCGCCCATGGCTGCAATGATCATGGGCCAAAAAGTATTCTGCAGCCCGCGGAATATCCCAAAAACCGCAAAGGTGAACAGGGTAAGCGGAAAGCCCCAAACCCTGATATTGTAATAATCTATACTGAAGTCCAGCACCAGCCCTTCGGCATTCATCAGAGAGAAGATTTCTTCCACAAAAAAGTAGGTGGAAAACAGGACGATAATGCTCAACCCGATATTGAAATAGATGGCCTGTGCCGGAAAATCACGGAGCTGCTCTATCTTTCCCGCGCCCAGATTCTGCGATACGATGGCCGAAATGGCACTGCGGGTTTGCCCCAAGATCCAGATCAGGGCCGAAAGGAACGAACCCACAATCCCCACCGCCGCAAGCGATTCAATTCCGTAATCGGCAATATTGCCCACCACGGCCGCATCGGTAGCGGAAAGTACCGGTTCTGCAATGCCCGCCACTATGGCCGGCAGGGCCAGTTGCTGGATTCTCTTAAAGGAAATGTCGGTGCTGGGCTTCATTGGAAGCCGCAAAACTACTGAAATATGGAGTTATGTGGCATAAGGTATACGCGATAAAATCAATCATTCCTTGGAAAGTATATCGAAATAATGATTTTTAGGCCTAATTTTGCAACAAATTTAGCACGATATGAAAAACATTCTCGTTCCCATCGGCGCTTCGGCAAATTCGGCCAGCCATTTGCAATATGCCATCGACCTTGCAAAGGCCCTAGGGGCCAATGTATATGTGGTCTCAGTTTTTCCCGAACTTTCAAAAGCCGGCAGTCTTGGCAAGTTGAACACCGTTTTAAAGGAAGACACCGAACAGCGGCTGGAGGAGGTGCGTGCCCAGGTTGACGAAAAGGGCGTTTCGGTAACCACCCATCCCATCCAGGGCGAGATCCTTGACGGCATCAACCGTATGAACAGACAGATACCCATAGACCTGATGGTGCTGGCCCCGCGCAGCAACAGTATCAAGGAAGAGGTTTATTTGGGCAAGACTTCGGGCAAATTGCTGAAACATACCAATATTCCCATCGTGGTGGTTCCCGAAGGCGCTAAATTCTCCCCGCCAAAAACCATGTTGATGGCTTTTAAGAACGGTACTTTTGAACATGATCATCTTTTGGAAGCCGTAAAATTATTTAAGCAAAGTTTTGAAATGGAAGTCCACGTGCTACACGTAGAAACCCCGGAGACCACCGAAGAGATGAAAGCGGTAACCGACAACCTAAAGGCGCTGCAAACCACCTATTCACAGGTAGAGGCGGCGACAACCTTTCAGGCCGTCATAGAATATTTCCAACAATATAGCCCCGATATGCTCTGTGTGATCCGCAGAAAGCGCGGCTTCTTTAAAAAACTTTGGGAGAAAAATGAAATCCACAAACGGGAGTTCCATACCAGTAGGCCCTTATTGGTACTGCCGGTACAGGAATAAAAAACCATAATCAGTTCCATTCATCGGCAGCTGTCCCTTTTCTCTGTTCTCTGTTCTTTATTTTATAGGTCCCATATTTTATAAAAAATTGCTGTGGCCATATTAAAAAATTTATTATTTTCGCAACCTAAATCAGCAATGGGGGATTAGCTCAGCTGGCTAGAGCGCTTGCATGGCATGCAAGAGGTCATCGGTTCGACTCCGATATTCTCCACAAAAAGCAGGATCGGTAGGGTTCTGCTTTTTTTTATTAACCTCTATATCGGAGGAGAAGTTTACCCTGAGCGTGGCCGAGAGGAACGAGGCCACAGTCGAAGGGACTCCGATATTCTCCACCAAAAAAAGCAGGATCCGTATGGGTTCTGCTTTTTTTTTGAGAGACAGTCCCGAAAAGCTGGTTAGGGCGTCCCGGGCTTGTCTCGGGGAGGTCATCGGTTCCCCCGAGGATTCGGGGCGATATTCTCCAAAAAAAATAGGATCCGTCTGGGTCCTGTTTTTTTTTGGGGTATATCCAAGAGGGGAGGGCGGCTACATTTATCTATAAAATAGACAATGAACAGTACGGAAAGACAGCGGGAGCATTTGACAAAAATATGATTTGTGCAGAAATTGATTTGCCAAGGGCAGAGGGCCGCAAGGCTACTTTGGTAATGTGGAAATTAAATGATCTTTTCCCTAAATACGTCATTCCCCTAGGAATTTGGCACTTACCAAAACCGCCTCCTGCAAGGCTTTGGGCATCTCATCGCTATTCCACGGATGCTTGGCGTTAAACACATGATCGCCTTCGTCAATGATACAAAGCTCGCTCTGTGGGTTCCAATTATGTAACTTATGGGCTTCCTTTACGGGTACCGTAGGGTCGTCACTTCCGTGGACTATGAGTAGGGGGACGTTTACCTGCTCGATCGCCCTTTTTATGGTAAAGCGCTCCTCATTTCTTTTAAAATCCTCATAAAACTGAAAATTATGTGGCAGCATTTGCCCGGTTCGGGAATTCTCAATATAGGTTATCCCGGTACTTTTCCAATTTTCAAAAGCTTCCGTCCCCTCCTGGAATCGGGGTTTAAAATCACTCACACTGGCCCAGGTTACCACCTTGTCTATCCTTTGATCCTCGCTGGCCTTAATCAGTACTATGCCGCCCCCACGGCTATGGCCAATCAGGGAAAGGGAAGCTATTTGGTGAGGAAAGGACGGGCTGCCACTTTCAATTTTTTCTATCATCCTGTCTAGATCGTCCAGCTCCAGACTGAAATTGTTTTCCGCAAAGGCCGCTGGATCGGGGAAATCAATAGGGTTTTCCACCGTGCCGCCATTGTGAGAAAAGTTCATCTTTACGAAACAAAATCCGGCTGCCGCAAAAGCTTCGGCCACCAAGTGCCACGGGCCCCAATCCTTAAATCCCTTGTAGCCGTGGCAGAATATGACCAGGGGTTGGGGTTTATCAATGGGGTTAAAATATACATCGTATAGAATGGGTTTTTTATTCGTTGCGGTAAGGATTTGGTTCTTCTTGATAATCATTGTTCAATTTCTTTTTCTGTAAAGGGAATCGCGGGATCGCAGATTTCCAAAATAAGTTTCTTTAGTTCTTCGGTAAAGTTGTCCAAAATTTCAGCGGTGATAAGCTGCTGTTTATTGCGGCTTCCGGGTTTATCCTTTACACCGAATTTTAAAAACCCGGCACCCAGATTTTTAAATGAAATGATTCCGGCCTCGGCCTGGTTTACGGCAATTTCCTTGTTGATCATCAAGGTATAGGCCAGTACCTGAAAGGCTTTACTGTATTGATAGTCCCTATGCAGCACATCCCACTCAACAATCTCAACATCGGCCTGCGCTACCTTGCCGGTCTTGTAGTCAATGATGCGCATTTGGCCGTTGTACTCATCTACCCGGTCTACCTTTCCCTGTAGCCTTACGGGGAAGTCGAGTTCGGGAATGGGGATTTCAACCTCGAGCTTCGATTCTATCTTTATGATCCTGATGGTATTGCCCGCATCTATATCGGCTATTTCCATGTCGAGGAAGTTTGAGATGTACCGCTTGGCCACCTCAAAAATTATAAGGTTCATTCCCCGGTCAAAGGTGCCGCCCTTAAAACTTTTGTGGAATTGGGCGGTTACCTGATGGGGTATGTTTTCCTTCATTTGCCGAAGACTTTCCACCGTGAGCAAACTTCCTTCCAAGGGCTTGTAAAATTTTTCCAAGGTGTCGTGGATGATGGTGCCCAGGGTATTGGCCGCGACCGTTTCCTCTATTTCCTCCATTTCCTTTAGACCCAGTATTCGCTGGAAATAAAATTCCAACGGATTGCGGATGTAGCTGGTCAAGGCCGAAGGGGAAAACCCATAGGCCGCCATTTCCTTCACCCGGTGCATCACCGCCTCGGTCTTGTTGATCTGCTGTAGCCTTGTGGAAGCTATAGGCACTTGGGGTGACAGGATAACCTTGTTTAGGTGGTGGTTGGGAAGGCAATCTACCTCAAGCTGGCGGATAAACCTACTTTTTTCGCCGCTGTTTATTCCTTCGGAAAAATTGTTGTAGAGTAGGGTAACGTTCTTCGCCCGATGCAGCAATCGGTAAAAGTGATAGGCATAGACGGCGTCCTTTTCGGTATAGAGCGGTAGTTTGAATTGCTGCTTCAAATCATAGGTGATGAAGGAAGCATTTGATTTCCCCGAGGGAAGTAGGCCCTCATTGACCGAGGTGATGATTACGTTTTCAAAATCGAGGACGCGGGTCTCCAATACGCCCATAAGTTGTAGCCCCTCATAGGCGTCACCTTCAAAATCGAGGGTGGTGCCGGCGACCAATTCGGAAAAGAGCAATTGCATGCTTTTTATGGAATTGAGGTATCCATACTTCTGGTTGAGCGCCTCCAGTTCTCCCAACACGGCATTCAAGCGCAGCAGCACGGCCTCTTCTACCGTACCCACTTGGTATTTTCCCAATAATGTCCGCGCTATGGCCAGGGCGGCCTGGGTGGCCTTGGATACATTATTGCCCCAGGGTTCAAATAATTGGGTGAGTGGAATTTTGTCGCCCGCTTGCCCCAGTTGGGTGAGCTTTTCAAAAGTAGTGTGGGTAATATTTTCACGAACCAAGTTTTGGGCAATGCGTTCGGAATGGGGCAGCAATTTTCTGCATAAAGGGTGGTTGAGGATGGAAAGCACTTCCTTATAATAAAGCGTGGGTGAATCTTTGGCCTGTAGGGCAAGGAGCAGCTCAAAGAAAACCGTTGCGGGAAAATTGGCGATGGAAACCCCCATGGTAACGTTCAGTTGTCTAACATTTTCAGGCAGCGAGTACAGCAGGGGCACCAGCAGGTTTTCATCGCCCAGTACTATGGCGGTCTTGCTTAGCTCTTCTTCAGAGAGTTTGGAGAGCAGCTCGCCCACATACTTGGCCTGGGCCATATCGCTTTGGGCCTCGACAAGCTGTATTTGCTTGGCCTTTTCAAAAGTATTGCCAATAAAATTGGGCTGTCTCTCTTGAAAGTACTTCCATTCTTGGGTATATTTTCTTATAAAATAGGAGGCGCCATGACCTGGATCATTATAAAAATGACTATCGGTATCCCAATAGATTTGGGTGTTTCCGGTTTCCAACATAGCTTGAATAATGTGCTGTTCGGAAGTATTCAGGGCATTGAAACCCACGAAAACATGGGGTTTTCCCTTTGTGGAATTGCAATAATGTTCCAGGTTTGCCGCGGCCTCGCGATACACCATGCCCTGGTAGCCGATGTTTTCGGCCAGCAATTGGGCCTGTAGGTTTTCATAAAAAAGGGGCAGGCTATTCCAGAACTGAAGGTAGTTGTCTATAAGCGAAGTGGGCTGCTCCCTTACGCCCCAGCGCTCCAGGGTCTTTATATCGGCCAGATAGCCGAAGAATGGCTTTGGCTCTATGAGGTAGCGGTCCATCTCGTTGAAATCGTTGAGCAGGGCAGGGGCCCAGCTGGCGTAGGTTTCAAAATTGTCCTTCTCGGGAATGGAATCTGTTTTTAAATAGGCTTCATAGCTTTTAAATAGCAGCTCGGTATGGTCTATTATGGAGAGGCCCGATAAATGCTCGATAAATTCCTCTATACTGTAAATGGTAGGGGCAAACTGGGTTTTGGTAACGGTATTTTTAAGTTCGTGCATAAGAAATCCGCCCGCGCGTTTGCTGGGTAAGATAAAGGTTATATCTGCGAAGTTGGAATACGTTTTGGCCAGGTGGGCCAAGGTTTCCTGAAGAAATGTTACCATAGCCTAAAAATAAGAAACGCCCCCGAATTTCGGAGGCGTTTCTGCAAAATTTATTAAAACTTATCTGTTGAAATTATTTCTCCAAAGAGATCTCAACACGACGGTTTTGTTGTCTTCCAGCCGCTGTATTGTTTGTAGCGATTGGTCTTTCTTCACCGAAACCTTCAGATCGTAGACGATCGTCATCCATTCCGATGTTCACAAGATAATCGTGAACTGAAGCGGCTCTTTCCTTAGAAAGCTTCATGTTGTAGGCGTCGCTACCACGGCTATCGGTGTGTCCTTCGATAAGGAACTTGGCATTTGGATATTCTTTCATAATATCGGCAATGCTTTGAAGCGCGGCATAAGACTCTTTTCTGATGGTAGCCTTGTCATAATCAAACAGGATGGTTTTGGAGTACTCATTCAATTGCTTGATCACTTCCACAGATACTTCTGGGCAACCATTGTTGGCTACTGTACCAGGAACGTCTGGGCACTGGTCGTCTTTGTCAAGAACGCCGTCGCCATCTCTATCTGGCCAAGGGCAACCGTTGTTTTCTTTTGGACCTGCTTCGTTAGGACAAGCATCGTCTTTATCGGCAATACCGTCTCCGTCAGCATCTGGACATCCGTTAAGTTCTGGAAGACCAGCTACGGTAGGACATTCGTCAAGATGATCTGGAACACCATCACCATCGGTGTCTGGGCAACCGTTGAATTCTGGAAGGCCAGGAGTGTTTGGACATTCGTCAAGTCTGTCTTCTATTCCGTCACCGTCAGTATCTGGGCATCCGTTGAATTCTGGAAGGCCAGGAGTTTCAGGACATTCATCATCTTTATCATAGATTCCGTCGCCATCGGTATCCTTTCCACCAAACTGGAATACGATTCCGGCAGAGTGTTGGAAGTGGGTAACGCCGTAAGTGTCTTCAAATGCTTTCTTGAAAGTAGACTGGAGGTTCAATGCAAGGTAGTCGTTAAACCAGAATTTAACGCCCAAGATTCCGTTGGCAGTTCCGAACCCGATATCATCAACCCAGGTGTAACCACCACCAATACCGATAGATGGATCAAACCAGCTTCCGCCCAAGGCGTTTCTAAAGCTGTACTTAATCTCACCATCTGCACTGTAGTAGCTAAGGTCGTTTGCGGGAAGGTCTCCCAATTTATCTATGCGGTTTATTGTACCTGCAGCAGTAAACACAAATCCACTGCCCATATACCTGCTAATGGCAACTTTGGAAACCGAAGGCAGGATGTTCCAGTGGTCGTTTGCGTTAAAATACTCGTCAAACATATCCCCCCGTGCACCAGCCGGGATACGTACTTCATCCTCATTTAGCCCAGCCGGATAAACGTCAACGGCGTTTATGCCAACCTCAACAGCCCAAGGATTGTTTTCGTCTTGTGCATTTGCCACCCCAATTCCCATGAACAGGACAGCAGCAACTAAAAATCTGTTAAGATGTTTCATATTCGATTGTTTAATTTTTAAGTGTTAATTAAGAGCAAAAGTAAGTTGTTAAATATTATAAACAAAAGCAAATCTAATAAAATTTTCCTAAA
>CAYSLM010000093.1:0-10743 GCA_964431895.1 uncultured Aequorivita sp. | reverse complement strand
TCCTTAAATGCAGAAGTGGCGCTTTGCATCACTTTTTCGTAATCTTCTTTGGAAGTGGTGCCTACCTTGGCGATTAATTCGCCATCAACGGGTGAAAACGATGAAATTTCCTCCCCGCTGGAAAACCAATCACTTCCCGTGGAAGTGCCCTGGTTTACGTCCTTAATTCCTAATTGTTCCAATGCTTCCTCGATCCCGAAGCTAGGGGTTGTTGCTTGCATATAGTTGTGGTTTAAAAATTTCCGTGAAAGCCGGAATTTAATGGTTTGTCCTTAAATTTTAAATGAAGCGCAAAGATACGCAATGCCATATAGAAATTAAAATGGATTGCATCTTAATACCAGCGCCATTTGAGATTGGGCCGATCAAATTTTTTCCCAAAAATATATTAAGGAGCAGCCGAAAGATCCATAGTTTTTATAAAACCCTTATTTTTGCCCGATAGTTTATAAAATCCATTCTTTTCACCTAAAAAAGTATAGCATGCAACTGTACAACAAATTGAGTGCAAAGGAGAGGGAAGCCCTTTTGGAACAGGCCGGCGAGGAACGGCTCACCCTTTCTTTTTATCAATATGCCAAGATTGGCAATCCGCAACTTTTCCGAAACCATCTTTTTGTCGCTTGGCACGATATGGACGTGTTGGGCCGTATCTATGTGGCCCATGAGGGTATCAATGCCCAATTATCGGTTCCCGCAAAACGGTTTAACGAGTTCAAGGAATTTCTCGATGGCATATATTTTCTGAAGGATGTACGGCTCAACATTGCCATTGAGCAGGATCTGAAATCTTTTCTGAAACTGAAAGTAAAGGTACGTGACAAAATCGTGGCCGATGGGCTGAATGACGAGACCTTTGATGTGACCAACAAAGGCATACACGTAGATGCCCAAACTTTTAATGAGCTTATTGAAGACCCGGAGGTGGTCTTGGTAGATATGCGAAACCATTACGAAAGTGAAATCGGTCACTTTAAGAATGCCATAACTCCGGATGTGGACACCTTTCGCGACTCGCTGGACATAATTGAAAACGACCTGAAAGATCACAAAGAAGACAAGAAACTGGTGATGTATTGCACCGGAGGCATTCGTTGTGAAAAGGCCAGTGCTTATTACCGGCACAAAGGCTTTAAACAAGTGTACCAACTGGAGGGCGGTATAATTGAATATGCCCGCCAAGTGGAAAAACTGGGGCTGGAGAACAAGTTCCGCGGAAAGAACTTCGTCTTTGACCACCGCCGGGGCGAGCGCATTACCGATGAGGTGATCGCGCACTGCCACCAATGTGGGGAGCCGTGTGATACACATACCAACTGTGCCAACGAGGCCTGCCACCTGCTCTTTATCCAATGCGAGAAATGTGCCACCGCCATGGAAGGCTGCTGCAGTGAGGAGTGTGTTGAGGTAATCCACCTGCCCTATGAGGAACAGAAAAAACTGCGACAGGGCATACCAAACAGCAACCGGATTTTTAAGAAGGGACGTT
Organism: uncultured Aequorivita sp.; assembly: GCA_964431895.1. Classification (GTDB taxonomy): domain Bacteria; phylum Bacteroidota; class Bacteroidia; order Flavobacteriales; family Flavobacteriaceae; genus Aequorivita. The sequence goes on along the minus strand of CAYSLM010000093.1, from coordinate 9,254 downwards.
CAGAGAAGCTGAAGTTCAAGAAATAACGGGGTGCTGAATTCCGGAGGGAAAACGGTGGGGCTTTTGGAATGAAAGCTCTAGGGCCCAATTCATTCCTCTCACGTCTAAATGTTTGGTGGCAGTTCCTCCTTTCTCCAAATTTATGAATTCAGAATTCCCCATTCATAATTTATTATTGGTATCTTTACCGATTGACTTTTTTGTTTAATTTTTCGACCCGATTCCTCGGAAAAGGGCTATATATATAAAAATATGGGCTGTAACAGCTGTGCCACCAGCACCGGCGGTCAGCCACGGGGATGCAGGAACAACGGTACCTGCGGAACTGATGGCTGCAACAAACTCACGGTGTTTGACTGGCTTTCAAATATGCAACTTCCCGCAGACATGGAACCCTTCAATGGGGTGGAAGTGCGCTTTAAAAACGGAAGGAAGGAATTCTTCCAAAACCCCGATAACCTCACCCTAAGTATAGGCGATATAGTGGCCACCGAGGCCTCGCCGGGCCATGATATTGGTATTGTGACCCTGACGGGCGAATTGGTGCGGGTACAGATGAAAAAGAAAAAAGTGCCGCTCAAGTTGCAGGCGCTTCCGAAAATATACCGAAAGGCCTCCCAACGCGATATTGATGTATGGCAGGCCGTTCGCGATAAGGAGGCCGAGGTCCAAAAACGGTCGCGCGAGATTGCCATTCGCCACGGGTTGCAGATGAAGATTAGTGATGTGGAATATCAGGGCGATGCCTCAAAGGTGATATTTTATTACACGGCCGAGGAACGGGTAGATTTCCGGGAGCTCATCAAGGAATTTGCCCGCACCTTCAATACCCGTATAGAGATGAAGCAGGTGGGTTTTCGCCAGGAGGCCGCACGTTTGGGCGGTATAGGCAGCTGCGGGCGCGAGCTTTGCTGCTCTACCTGGCTCACCGATTTCCGGTCGGTAAATACCTCGGCTGCACGTTACCAGCAACTCTCGCTCAACCCCCAAAAATTGGCTGGGCAGTGCGGTAAATTGAAGTGCTGCCTAAATTATGAGCTCGATACCTATCTGGAAGCGCTCGATGCCTTTCCCAATACGGAAACCAAGCTCCAGACCGAAAAAGGAGCCGCCAGCTGTCAAAAAATAGACATTTTCAAAGGGTTGTTATGGTATGCTTATGAAAACGAAGGCGGAAACTGGCACGAGCTTTCGGTGGAAAAGGCAAACGAAATAATCGAGATGAACAAAAAGGGCAAGAAGCCAATGGCCCTCGAAGAGTTTGTGGCCGCACTGCCATCACCTGAAAAAGAACCCTTTGGCGATGTGGTAGGCCAGGATAGCCTTACCCGTTTTGACAAGCCCAAAAAACAACGTAAAAAACGCCGGAAGAAAACCAAAGGCAGAAAACGCGGCAAACCAAGTGGTGGCACCGAGGATAATAGCAAAAACAAACCTCGGGGAAAGTCGACCCGAAAATTCCGTACCCCAAACAATAGACCCAATAAAAAAACTGATGGATAAGTTCGTGGCATTTTTTTTGCTGACCGCGGCTTTGGTTTCCTGCGAATCAAACACCGTATTTAGTGAAACCGAGGCGATGGACGGCCATTGGGGTGCCGAGGAGGTGGTTGCCTTTGACCTTCCCAAGCTCGATTCGTTAAAAACATACGATCTGTTCATCAATATTAGAAATACCAATCAATACAAGTACAACAACCTATTTTTGATTGTCTCGATGGAATTCCCCCACGGTAAAACCGTGATCGATACCCTCGAATACCGAATGGCCAATCCCGACGGCTCCTGGATGGGGCAGGGTATTGGCGACATAAGGGAGAACAAACTTTGGTATAAGGAGAACGTTCGGTTTTTTGAAGACGGCAATTATAGGGTGACCATCGCCCAGGCCATGCGCAATAACGGCGCGGTAGCGGGCGTTAAAAACCTCGAGGGCATAACAGATGTGGGATTTAGCATAGAAGAAACTTCCAAACAGTAACGTAATTTATGGCAAAGAAAAAGTCACCCAACAAAAAAAAGGAACAGCGCGATGTAAACCGCCATATTAGGACCTTTTGGAAGATATTTGCGGGCTTTGTGCTATTTGTATTGCTCATTTTCCTGTTGGCATCCTGGGGTGTCTTCGGAAGCCTTCCCGATGAGACCAGTCTTGAAAATCCGGAGAAAAACCTGGCTACCGAAATCATTTCCTCAGACGGAAAAACCATTGGGAAATTCTACAAGGAAAACCGCACTCCCGTACCGTTCGACTCCCTCCCCGACCATTTGATAAATGCGCTGATAGCTACAGAAGATGCCCGTTTTTACCAACATTCTGGAATAGATGGCAGAGGTACCCTTAGGGCCATTGCCTATCTGGGCACCCGCGGCGGCGCTAGTACCATTAGCCAACAGTTGGCCAAATTGTTCTTCACAGACCAAAGGGCTTCCAGCAAATTGGAAAGGGTTCTGCAAAAAGTAAAGGAGTGGATTATTGCCACCCGTTTGGAACGTCGCTATACAAAAGAAGAAATTATCACCATGTACTTTAACGAGTACGACTTTTTGAACCAGGCCGTGGGCATTGAGAGCGCTGCGCATATTTACTTTGACAAACCACCTTCCCAATTGACTACTGCCGAATCGGCCATGCTCGTAGGTATGTTTAAGAATTCCTCTCTCTTCAACCCCAACCGAAGGCCCGAATTGGTGCGCGAGAGGCGGAATGTGGTTCTGGCCCAAATGGAAAAATATGATTTCATCTCAGAAAAGGTTATGGATTCCCTTCAGGCCCTACCGCTCAATATAAAGTTTACCCCCCAGGGCCACGATGAAGGAGTGGCTACCTATTTCAGGGAATATACCCGCCATTTTATGGAAGACTGGATCAATGAGCATCCCAAATCTGATGGCAGCAAATACAATATTTACCAGGACGGGCTAAAAGTCTTTGTCACCATAGACAGCAAGATGCAGGAATATGCCGAGGCCGCCGTAAAGGAGCATATGGCCCAACTACAGAAAGTTTTTGACGAACAGAACGAAAAGAACAAAAAAGCTCCGTTTCGCGATATCACCCAAGAGGAGATCGATAATATCATGCATCAGGCCATGCGAAAGAGTGACCGCTGGCGCGAAATGAAAAAGCAGGGCAAGGATGAAGAGGAAATCATTGCCAGTTTTAAGAAAAAAGTGCCCATGCGCGTATTTTCGTGGAAAGGGGATATCGATACAATAATGACGCCGCTTGATTCCATCCGCTACCACAAATCCTTCTTACAGGCCGCCCTAATGTCTATGTCGCCAGAAACGGGCGAGGTAAAAGCCTGGGTAGGTGGTATTGACTATAAGCATTATAAATATGATATGGTAAAAAAGGGGAAACGGCAAATCGGCTCTACTTTTAAACCTTTTGTATATGCCACGGCCATAGACCAAATGCATATGTCACCCTGCGATACCCTGCCCAACACCAGCTATACCATTCCCGCCGGAAAGTATGGATTGCCCAAACCGTGGACACCGCGAAACGCCGGTGGACAATACGGGGGTATGGTTACCTTAAAATATGCTTTGGCCAATTCCATCAACACCATCACTGCCCGCCTTATAGACCGGGTGGGGCCCAGACCGGTGCTGGATTTAATAGAAAAGATGGGCGTAGATACCGAAAACATTCCCGCCGTGCCCTCCATTGCGCTGGGAACCGCTGACCTCTCGGTGTATGAAATGGTAGGTGCATACAGTACCTTTGCCAACCAGGGAGTATATGTAGACCCCATTATGATACAGCGCATAGAGGATAAAAACGGCACAGTCCTTTATCAAAATGTGCCCAAGACCAAGGACGTAATCAGCAATGAAACAGCCTACGTTACCGTAAGCCTTATGGAAGGGGTAACCCAATCGGGTACCGGAACACGCCTTAGGGGCACTTGGGCCACCGGCTCGCCTGTCTATAAAAAAGCGGTAACCGGCTATCCCTATGATTTTAAGAATCCCATTGCCGGAAAAACCGGTACTACCCAAAACAACAGTGACGGCTGGTTTATGGGCATGGTTCCAAATTTGGTGACGGGGGTGTGGGTAGGCGGCGACGACCGCTCCATCCACTTTGCCTCAACAGCCTATGGGCAGGGCGCAACCATGGCGCTTCCCATATGGGGGCTCTATATGAAAAAATGCTATGCCGACGACGATCTAAACGTATCTACGGGCCAGTTCAAACGCCCAGACCACCTTTCCATAGAAACCGATTGTTCAAAATGGCGCGAAAGCAACTCCGATGCCGAGGAAATTCCAGACGAATTCGGGATATAAGATTCGCTTCCAAATATATAGACCACCCCGCAAACATTACAAGTTGTGGGGTTTTTTTATAACTTGGAAATTCGTAATTTTAAGAAAAATTAAACCATGATAAAAAAGACAGTTGCAAACGTTCAAGAGGCCTGTGAAGGTATCGAGGACGGAATGACCTTTATGCTGGGGGGCTTTGGCCTATGCGGCATCCCGGAAAATATTATTTCGGAACTGGTCAGGCGAAACGTGCAGGATGTTACCTGTATCTCCAACAATGCGGGGGTAGACGATTTTGGTCTGGGCCTTCTTCTGAAAAAACATCAGATAAAAAAAATGATCTCTTCCTATGTCGGCGAAAATGCCGAGTTTGAGCGGCAAATGCTCAGTGGCGAGATGGAAGTGCAGCTGGTTCCGCAAGGCACCTTGGCCCAACGATGCGAAGCCGCCCGAAGTGGTATTCCCGCCTTTTTCACGCCCGCTGGCTATGGAACCGAGGTGGCAGAAGGAAAGGAAACCCGGGAGTTTAACGGAAAAATGTACGTCATGGAAGAAGCCTTTAAGGCCGACTTCTCTTTTGTAAAAGCTTGGAAGGGCGACGAGGCCGGCAACCTGGTCTTTAAAGGGACCGCCCGCAACTTCAATCCGGCCATGTGCGGTGCCGCAAAGATTACCGTCGCCGAGGTGGAGGAACTTGTACCCGTGGGCGAACTGGATCCCAACCAGATACACATTCCGGGAATCTTTGTACAGCGGATATTCCAGGGCGAAAACTATGAAAAGAGAATAGAGCAACTAACAGTCAGAAAAAGAAACTAATGGCACTTACAAAAGAACAAATAGCACAGCGCATTGCAAAAGAGGTCAAGGACGGCTACTACGTAAACCTCGGCATCGGGATTCCGACCTTGGTGGCCAATTTTGTGCGTGATGATATCAGCGTTGAGTTCCAGAGCGAGAACGGAATATTGGGGATGGGCCCCTTTCCCTTTGAAGGCGAACAGGACCCAGATCTAATCAATGCGGGAAAACAAACCATAACTGCCCTACCCGGCGCTTCCTTCTTTGATTCGGCCATGAGCTTTGGAATGATCCGTGGCCAGCACGTAGACCTTACCATTCTCGGAGCCATGGAGGTAGCCCAAAACGGCGATATTGCCAACTGGAAGATTCCCGGCAAGATGGTAAAAGGCATGGGGGGCGCGATGGACCTGGTTTCTTCGGCAGAGAATATTATCGTAGCCATGATGCATACCAATAGGGCCGGGGAATCGAAATTGTTGAAACGGTGCACCCTGCCGCTCACCGGTGTGAAATGTGTGAAAAAGATTGTTACTGACCTGGCAGTACTTGAAATCAGGGACGAAAAATTTCACTTACTGGAGCGGGCCCCGGGGGTTTCGGTTGAGGAAATCAGGAATGCAACTGCAGGCGCACTTGTGGTGCCGGATAACATTCCGGAGATGAAGCTGTAATATTATTTTAGGATTTTGCAATTCACACCAACACGGGAAAAACCCGTGTTTTTTTGTGTTAAAATTGGAAATATAGTCATAAATGTTAAAATATAGTGCGTTTCATCGAAAAAAAATGCTTTTGGTCGCCATAATTCGAATTTTGTTTTCATATTAGCAGTCCCAAATCTTACCAACTTAACCTCATATGGAAAAAGTAATCAGATCGATAAAAGGCACTTGGGAATTGTTACTAAACGTGCTTTTCATTTTTAAAAAAGTGTTCTTATTGTTCTGATCTTTTTTTATGGTTGATTTTGCCCCAAATCTGTCATAAACGCAGATACCTAATTAAACCCGTTCTTCGTGAGGTTGGAACGGGTTTTTTTATTTCAAATTCCCTTCGGAATGGCCTCGATAAGTCTTTTTGAATAGTCTGTCTGCGGGTTTTCGTAGATTTCGTCTGCATCGCCCAATTCCTCTATTTTTCCGCGGTTCATCACCAAAAGCTGGTCGGCCATATATTTTACCACGGCCAGATCGTGCGAGATGAATATATAGGTAAACCCAAAGTCGCTTTTCAGTTCGTTCAACAGGTTCAGCACTTGTGCCTGCACCGAGATATCGAGCGCCGAGACCGATTCATCGCAGATTACCAGCTTGGGCTGTACAGCAATGGTGCGGGCTATGCCCACCCGCTGGCGCTGGCCCCCAGAAAGTTCGTGAGGGTAGCGCGAAAAATAACCAGCGTCCAGCCCAACCCTTTCGAGTAACTGAAGGGCCTTTGCTTTTCGTTCGCTTTTCGTCTTTCCTATTCCGTGCACCTCCATAGGTTCCATTAGCGCCTGGCCTATCATGAGGCGTGGGTTTAGGGAGGAGTAGGGATCTTGAAAAATCAATTGTATTTCTTTCCGGAGAATTCTAATTTCGCCTTTTGAAAGCTGGGTAAGTTCCTTCCCCTTGAATTTAATACTTCCGGCCGTAGGCTTTTCAAGTTGTAAGATGGCCCTTCCCAGAGTTGATTTTCCACAGCCCGATTCGCCCACCAGGCCCAGCGTCTCGCCTTCAAATACGGCAAAACTCACTCCGTCAACCGCTTTTATGGTTTCCGGTTTTTGGAAAATGCCCACCTTGCTAAAATAGTATTTTTCCAGATTGGCTACCTCCAGAAGGGGCTTTTGGGTGTAGAGCCTCTTATGTCTTTTGGCGCGCTCGGCAGGCTTTTCCTTCCGTGGCACAAAGCTGTGGTCAGCGATTGAGGCAATGGTAGGCAGCTTGGCCAAGCGAACGTCAAGCGACGGCCGTGAGGCCAGCAGTGCCTTGGTGTATTCGGCCTGCGAGCTTTTAAAGAGTTGCTGGGTAGTGCCCGTTTCCACAATATCGCCGCGATACATTACCACTACCTTGTCGGCGATTTCGGAAACCAGGTTCAAATCATGCGAGATAAAGATCATCGTCATTTTGGTTTCCTGCTGAATGGTCTTTAAAAGTGAAATTATTTCCCTTTGAACCGTCACGTCAAGTGCCGTGGTAGGCTCATCGGCAATGAGCAGCTTGGGCTTGCACGCAATGGCCATGGCTATCATAACGCGTTGAATCTGTCCGCCGCTTATTTGGTGCGGATAGCTGTGGTAGATATCCTTGGGCCGCGGCAACCTTACCTTATTGAAGAGCGAAAGCGTTTCTTCACTGGCTTCGGCAGCATTCATATTTAAATGCTGCCTTAGCATCTCCGCTACCTGAAAACCACATTTCAGAGAAGGGTTCAAGGCGCTCATGGGCTCCTGGAAAATCATCGCGATCTCCTTGCCCCGTATTTTTCGGAATTCCTTTTCTGAAATATCCAAAAGGTTTTCATTCCCAAAAAGAATTTCGCCAGATAGCTCAGTCTGTTTTTTTGGAAGAAGCCCCATAACGGCAAGTGAGGTTACCGATTTGCCCGAACCCGATTCGCCAACAATACCCAAAATCTCATCCGCCGCCACATCAAAAGAAATTTGGCGCACCACGGCGCTGCTATTCGGGCTGGCACCAAAAGATACCGAAAGATTATTTACCGACACTAATGGGTGGGTTTTCATACTTCCAAAGATATAATAAACGAGCCAAAAAAAATTTAACAGTCGTTCATCGAATAAAGTTTTATTTCTGCCAATATTGTCGTTCTTTTAATTGCTTTTTTCAAAGCATTAACCTTTTTTATTCACTAAATCTTAATTTATTATGAAAAAATTCGACAAGTCGATTTTACTGTTTTTCCTCATGATCTTCGGGTCTGTGGCGGTGGTTTCCGCCCAAAACAAGAAAGACGAAAAGAAAAACGTGAAACAGCCCCCAAGCCTGGTGGTTTTTGATGCCTCACAATCGTATTCGGTTCAAAACGCCACCCAAATTTTTAAGGAAGTTTTAAATCCATCCCCTCAGACTTCCTTCACAACGCTAAAACAGGAACAAGACCCCTTGGGGTTTACACACCAAAAAATGCAACAATACTTTAATGGTGTGAAGGTAGAATTTGCAACGCTTACCCTTAGTAGTAAAAACGGGAACGTCCAGTCCTTGAGTTCAGCCTACACTCCCATTGCCGAAGATTTTAATACCACGCCATCCATTAGTGCAACACAAGCCCTAAACAGTGCCAAGGCACATGTGGGCGCCACGAAATATTTGTGGGAAAACGCCCAGGAGGCGGCTTTGGCAAATTATCAAAAACCCACGGGCGAACTCGTTATTTTCCCAGCCTTGGAAAACATTTCTGAAACCAACCGCCTGGCGTATAAATTTGATATCTACGCAACGCAGCCCCTCTATCGGGCCGATGTGTATATCGACGCCAAAACGGGACAGTTTATTTTTGAGAACAAGCGCATCCACCACGCTAATGTGCCGGCCACGGGAACCAGTCTTTACAACGGCAACGTGTCCTTTATGGCAGACAATTCCTCGGGGCCCTACCGTTTGCGCCAAACCGCCGATGGCAACGGCATACAGACGTTTGACCTAAACAACAGCACCAATTACAACAATGCGGTAGACGTAACCAGCAATTCAACCAACTTTACTTCAAACCCCACGGGCGTGCAGGCTCATTTTGGGGCAGAGCGCACCCATAAATACTACAGCCAAAAACACGGGCGCAACTCCTACAATGGTTCGGGGGCAGTTATCAAATCGTATGTTAGCTATTCCACCAATTACGTCAATGCCTTTTGGGACGGTAGCAGAATGACCTATGGCGATGGCGACGGCACCAATTATGGCCCCCTGGTTTCCTTGGACATTTGTGGCCATGAAATCACGCACGGGGTGACCGAGTATTCGGCAAATCTTGTATATAGTTATCAATCTGGGGCATTGAATGAGTCCTTTTCTGATATTTTTGGCGAATCAATCGAGAAATTTGCCTCAGGCACCAACGACTGGCTTATGGGCGATGACATTGGCGCCGGCGGAAGTGGCGGTGCCCTCCGCTCCATGAGCAACCCCAATGCCTATGGCGATCCAGATACCTATCAGGGT
>CAYSLM010000092.1:0-10819 GCA_964431895.1 uncultured Aequorivita sp. | reverse complement strand
AGAATACAAAGATGAGGTTGCTGTTTTCCTTGGCGGGCTCGAGAAAGCTGATGCCCACCCCGGCCAGGACTCCACAGATGAGGTAGGCCAGGTATTTGCGGTTCCAGTGGCCAAAGTCTTTGGCAATAAAATAGATGGAGCCCATGATCATCCCAAAAAAGGTGCTCCATACATAAAGCTCATAATGCACGATGAGATAGTCTAGGATTTTTGAAATGCTGAAATAGCTTATCACCATTCCCAGGATGAGGAGGCCTAAAAATTGGCCATTGATATATTGGTAAAGGCTCTTGAAACGGCCGTCAATAAGAAGAAAGACGGCTTTTTTGTTTATTTTCTGAAGCGAATAGATAAATTCCTCATAAAAGCCGGCCACAAAAGCAACCACCCCTCCCGAGACCCCAGGAACCTTGTTGGCTGCGCCCATCCCCAGGCCTTTTAGGACCAGCCAGGTTTTATCGGAAAAGGAGCGATTTTCGTACATGATGCTTCAGTTATTCGTCTTCTGTAATAGTTTGGGAAGCTGGGGGCACATTTTTGTTTATGGCTAACCTTTCCAACAGAAAGATGGTCAAAAACCCCAGGGTTGCAAAAAGAATGGCAAACAGCACTTGTGGATCTTGGCTGTAATTTTGGGGAAGAATACTCCTCTCGATCAGGGGGATTTCCAGGCCCTCCCGGTTTACCCGATACTCCAAAACCTCTTTCCAGGGCCAGATTTTGTTAAGGGCCCCCACCATAAACCCGGTGAGTATTGCCAGGATAAGGTCTTTATGGTGTTTGAACATCCAGTTTAATGCCCTGGAGAAGACCTTTAATCCCACCACGGCACCGGCGCCAAAAATGAGGATCTTTCCCAGCGCATCGGTTAATTGGCTTCCATCTCCGGCGGTTATGCTTTCGCCCAATTGGGTTACCACCCCAATAACCGTGGTATAGGCACCAAGCAATAAAAGAATAAATGCCCCGGAGATACCGGGGAGGATCATGGCGATAATGGCCACAAATCCCGCAAAAAACAAAAACCACAAACTGTCTGGAGAGCCTATGGGCCTGGCAATGGTGACGAGATACGAGAGGATAGAAGCTAACACAATCGCGGCTATAATGGCCAGGCGCCAGTTGATTATCTGTTTGCCTACATAAACAATACTGGCAACCACCAACCCGAAGAAAAATGCCCACACCAATATGGGGTGTGTCTCCAACAGCCAGGTAATGAGTTTGGCTAGGGACAAAATGCTGATAAATATACCAGCAAACAGAGCCACCAAAAAGGAAAGGTTATAATGTTGCCAGGCTTTTAGGAAGCCCTCTTTTTTCCAGCGTTTGAAGAAGCCCAAATCGAGTTTGTGGATGGTGGCGATCAATTCCTCATAAATGCCCGAAATAAAAGCGATGGTTCCACCGGAAACGCCCGGCACCACGTCGGCTGCGCCCATGGCCAGCCCTTTGGCGGTTATCAATAAATACTGGAGAAAACTTCTTTGAGGCATAGGCTTGAAATGCTAAAGCCCCAAAAATACACAAATTAAAGTGAAGGATTTTTGAGTTGTTTGATAATTTCCTTCACGTTTTTCATCCGCAGGACCAAGGGGAACATTTCCTCGATAATCATGAGAAAGTCGGGTTCGGCCTTTAAGGCATTTCTGAGGTGGAAGGCCCCTTTGTTGTATTGGCGAAGGGAATAGTAAAGGCCAGAAAGGCGATATTCGATTTCTGCGTTTTGGGGGTAAAACTCCAGGGCCTGGTTAAAGTTGTTTACTGCCGCTTCATACTCCCCGAGGTTGGTGAGTATATCGCCGCGGGTGAGCCATGATTCAAGCTCGTAATTTCCCAGTTCAAGGGTTTTTCTGTAGCCTACCTCGGCCTCCTCAAAAAGGTTAAGGCGGTTGTTGATCTTGGCATACCGTTTCCAATAATGCACGTTTTCCGAATCGAGGTGTAGGGCCTTTTCAATATAATGCAATGCTTTGTGATATTGTTTCCTCTTGATAAAAAAGTCGGTCAAGGCAATCCATCCTTTGTCAAGCAGTGCGTCTTCCTCTACACATTTGGTATAGTACTGAAGGGCCATTTCGGGATTTTTCAGTTTTTCGTGGCATTTTCCAATTCGCAGGAGAGCGTAGGAGGTGGGGTCATCAAGGCCCAAGGTAATGGAATAGCTCTCGATGGCTTCCTCATATTGTTTCAGTTTTTCCAGAACGCGGCCTTTTTCAAGATAGGCGCCAATAAAACTGTCATCGCTTATTATGGCAAAATCAAAGGCGGCAAGTGCTTTTTTATAGTCCTTAAGCTCGTAGTACTGTTTGCCTACCTGGTGCCATGCCACATCGGAATAAGGATTTTTGTTAAGGTAGTCGTTCAGATAGTCTATAGCGGCCTGGTTTTCTTCCAGATATTCAAAACAGCAAACAATATTGTAAAGGGCCGAATAGTCTTCCTCATCTTCCTCAAGGCACATCATAAAATAATATTTGGCATTTACGTAATCCTCAAGAAAGAGGTATTCCATTCCCAAAAGCGAAAGCACGTCGGCCTTATCTGCCGTAATTTCGAGGGCTTGTTTTAAAAGCTCAATGGCCTGTTGGTGCTTGCAACGGCGCGAAAAAATGTTTGCTTTTTGTATGTAGATTTCCTCATTGCTCTGTTCCAGTAGATAAAGCTCATCGAGCAGTTCATCGGCAATGTCGAGCTGGTTTTCAAAGATATACATCTCAATCTGGAAAAGCTTCAGATTGGTAGAATAGGGGTGCTGCTCCAGTCCCAGTTTGGTCGCTTTTTTGGCCAGGGCCATTTTTCCGTTCTCGAGATAGTGGTGTACTATTTCCTCAAATTCCTCTGAATCGAAGAAGAGAACGCTGTTGGTCCTGAGCATGGATTCAAATCTTTGCAGCGAGAAGTTGTTGTGCTCGTTTGAACTTAATGGCATACGCGCGGTTTAACGGTTTCTTCTATTTTAAAGATACTAATGTAATAATAAGTTCAATAGTTATGCCGTGATTATTGTTAACGAACTTATCAACATTTTATAGCGACATAAATAATTGGGAAACAGAAAGTTACAATTTTTTTAGTGGGACGGCAGCCCTTTCAATACGCTTAGGAGGATTTGGCATCCTTCCTCAATTTCGGCCTGGCTTATGGTAAGTGGGGGCGTAATGCGAATGGCACGTTCTTCAAAAAGAAGCCAAAAAAGCACCAGGCCGCGTTTCTTACATTCCAAAATGGTACGGGTGGCAATTTCGGCATTTTCCATTATAAGGGCAAGCATTAATCCGCGTCCACGTACTTCTTTTATGAGGGGATGTGTGAGAAGGTTTCTGAAAAGTTTTTCTTTTTCCAGGGTTTGTCCTATCAATTGGGTCTGGGTCAATTCCTGCAGTGTAGCCAACGCAGCCGCAGCAACCACGGGGTTGCCGCCAAAGGTGGTTATGTGGCCCAGTTTGGGCTTGTCCTGAAGTAGTGCCATAACTTCCCGGGAGGCAGTGAAGGCGCCTATGGGCATTCCGCCGGCCATACCTTTGCCCATCACCAGTATATCGGGCACAATGCCGAAATGCTCAAACCCGAAAAGCTTTCCCGTACGGCCAAAACCGGGCTGTATCTCGTCAAGTATCAAGAGGGTGCCGGTCTCGTTGCAGCGTTGGCGGACTTTTTTCAAAAAATCATTTTCCGGCTGAATAAAACCTGCCCCGCCTTGAATGGTCTCCAGGATGATGGCTGCGGTATCTTGGGTGATTTTTTCGATGTCGCCTTCCGCATTATAGGTTATGGCATGACAATCGCCTATCAATGGTTTAAAGACATTTTTTCTTTCCTCAAAACCCATAACGCTCATGGCGCCCATAGTGTTGCCGTGATAGGCGTGATGGGCATAAAGGATCTGGGTTCTGCCCGTGGCACGCCGGGCCAGTTTAAGGGAGCCTTCAATGGCTTCGGTTCCACTGTTTACCAAATAGGTGGTCTGTAACTGCGGAGGTAAGTTTGCCGCCAATAATTTTGCCAGCTCCACGGCCGGTGGCAGAATATATTCGCCATAGACCATGACGTGCATATATTTTTCGGCCTGGATTTTCACCGCCTCAACCACGCGCGGATGGCAATGTCCCAAGGTACAGGCAGATACCCCCGCCACGAAATCGAGATGCTTTTGGCCCGAGGTATCGTAGATGTAACTTCCCTTGGCGTGGGATACTTCAAGGGCCAAGGGGTGTGGGCTTGTTTGGGCCTGGTATTTATAAAAATCGTGCGTCATAGTTTCAGCTAAAATCTAAACTTGAAAACGGCATATTCAGTTCATTCCACAGTGGGGTGGGTTTTTTCCTGAGCGGGAAGGGAATCGGTAACCCGTTTCCGCAGGGAATCTTTTTTTGCCTCGCTTTGCTGTGTTGCCGGCTGTGGATCATCCGGGCGCTCCCGAAGATCTTCGGGGCGCAATTTTGATTCCTGGGGAAGGTCAATCTGCTGTTCGGGGTTCTCGTCAAAAAATTTTCCCTCATCCTTGGGCAGGGGAATGCCCTTGATTTTGGGAAGTATGGGCACCGGTTTTCCACGGAACAAATCTTCCACGGTGCGTAGGCGTTCCTCGCCCCGCCAATTGAAGCCCGGCAAAATCCTTGCATTCTCGGGCAAAAGCGAAGGAGGGTAAACTTTGCCTTTTGCCTTTTTAATAAAACGGATACCTGTAATCTGTTGCTCCTGAAGGTATAGTTGGATTGAACTGGATACCGTATTGTTGATGCCCACCAATTTTTCCCTATCATCGCGGGAGTAGTAGATTACCTGTGTATTCTTATTGATGTTTACCGTGTCAAGCTCATTGTTGGTAAACAGGCCAACAAGTTCGTGACCTTTGACCTGATTATAGCCTAGGCTGTCTTTTTGGGCCAAAAAGGCATTGTTAAAAACCTTGAGTGTATCCAGTTTATCGGTCAGGGTATCGGAAAGAATATGGATAGTATCGCCGGTCATTTGGTTTTCGCCACTCCAGAGCACGGGGTTTCTGAGTAGTTTTGTGATCCCCCGTCTTTCGTTCACATAAATGGAATCACATTTGCCGCTGGTAGGCTCATCGCCATTTTTTCCGGGTTTGAACATGCGCGCTTTGTAATAGCCTTTTACAATGCGATTGTCCGGCTTGCCCGTTACCTGCAGGGTATCTGCGTGCACATAGATGGAATCGCCATCGCGTACCGTGACTGCCAGGGCCCGCTTGGTGATAAAGACAGAATCCTTTTGGCGGAAGACCTCGGCATAATGGCCGCGGATCACGCTCTGGTTGATGGTATCCAGTACCTTGATATTGTTGGTGGCCGAGGCGAAATTTCGGTTCCTGTCAAAATAGATGCTATCGCCGTAGAGGGTGCGGTTTTTATAATCTACCTTGGAGTTTTTTACAAAATAGCCGGTATCGCCGCGGGTATCGTAATATCCCCTTTCGCAATATACCGTACTGGTTTCGCTCACAATGGTAGAGGGACCATAAAGATAGGCCGCCCCGGTTTCGGAATAAAAGTCGAGCTGGTTGCTGTTTACCGTGTATTTGGGATTGACGATTTTTACGTTTTGAAGGAATTGATATTTCTTGCTTTCGGCAAAATACCTTCCGGAGCGGCTTGTGAGTACGCTGGCCGTGTCGCGCACCGTGCCGCCACTGCGATAATAGGCCTGTTGTTTGGTGCGGTCAAAGTACAGGGTGTCGGTCTGCAGCGTAGTCTTGGGCTCTGTGAGCACTACGTTGCCACTGGCAAAGGCAAATTGGGTATTGCCGTTGTATTCGGCATATTTGCTCGCCATAGAAACGGTATCGCCCTGGGTGATGCGCACATCGCCATAGGCCTTTACAAAATTGTCCTTCAGATATACAAAAGCCTGGTCGCACCACATTTCTACCCCTTCGTGAACAATATAGACCTGGCCGGTCTCATCCTTGGTGTAGATGGCTGCATCGGGGAATTCGGGCCGCAGCTCCAGATAGCCCGACTGGATATCTACCTTCTGTTTTTCCTGGGCGGAAAGGTTTGTTCCAAATAGGAAAAGTAGGACAAAATATAAGTGGTATTTTGAAATTGCTTTCAAATGTTTTCTGTGTCGTTAAAAACCCTCCTTAAAGGAATGATAAAATCCAAACCCTTGGAGGCGTTTGAAATTTTAGCCATCATCAACTAATGGTTTCTGTGGATAGTCTGTTTCCGGTCGGGTCCCACCGAGACAATCTTGATGGGAACTTCCAGTTCCTTTTCCAGAAAATCAATATACGCATGGAGCTCTTTGGGAAATTGGGAGATATTGTCCATTTTAGTAAGATCTGCCTTCCAGCCCTTCATTTCGGTATAGATGGGGGTCACGTTTTCCGCTTCAATATTGTAGGGCAAATGATGTATGGTCTGGCCCTTGTAATTGTAAGCGGAACACACCTTTAGGGTTTCGAAACCGCTCAATACATCGGCCTTCATCATAATTAATTGGGTTACGCCATTTACCTGCACGGCATAGCGCAGGGCTACCAGGTCTAGCCAGCCACAACGTCGGGGGCGGCCGGTTACTGCCCCGAACTCATTGCCGACCTTGGCCATTTTTTCACCAATTTCGTCAAACAGCTCGGTAGGGAAGGGGCCACTGCCCACGCGGGTGGTATAGGCCTTGAAAATGCCAAAGACTTCCTTCACGCTATTGGGCGGCACCCCGAGACCGGTACAGGCGCCCGCGGCGGTGGTATTTGAAGAGGTGACGAAGGGATAGGTGCCGAAATCAATATCGAGCAGGGAGCCTTGGGCCCCTTCGGCAAGGATGGTTTGGCCTTCTTTCTGTGCTTGGTGCAGATAGGCTTCGCTATCTATAAATTTCAGCTTTTTTAAGGTTTCAACAGCGGCAAAGAATTCGGCTTCCAGATCGGCCAGGTCATACTGTACGTCTACATTGTAGAACGAGATCATGGCCTCGTGCTTATCGGCCAGGGCGCGATATTTTTCCTGCCAATTGTCCATTTCAAGATCGCCAATGCGAATGCCATTTCGGCCGGTCTTGTCCATATAGGTGGGGCCTATGCCCTTGAGGGTTGAGCCTATCTTGGCCTTGCCCTTTGAGGCCTCAGAGGCGGCATCGAGCAGGCGGTGGGTGGGCAGGATGATGTGGGCCTTTCTTGAAACGATAAGGTTTTTGTGGTAGTCTATATGGTATTTGTCAAGCCCTTCCAGCTCCTTTACAAAGACTACGGGATCTATTACCACCCCGTTGCCTATAACATTGATGGAATTGGAATGGAAGATGCCTGAAGGTATGGTGCGCAATACGTGCTTTATACCGTCAAATTCCAAGGTGTGCCCAGCGTTGGGACCGCCCTGGAAACGGGCAATAATATCGTAATTTTTGGTGAGCACATCGACAATTTTTCCCTTGCCTTCGTCGCCCCATTGCAATCCAAGTAATAAGTCAACTGCCATAATTTATTTAGGGTTGTTTCCTTCCCCGGACGGGGCGGATGGTTTTTTGTTTCCGTAGAAATAGAGTGAGTGATTGGTAATTTCAATATTGAAGACCTCCTCGATGGTTTTTTTGATGCTGTGGATGCGCGGGTCGCAAAACTCGATTACCTCGCCATCTGAAAGGATCACGTGGTCGTGGTTGCGGTCAAAATATGATTTTTCATAATGTGCCTGGCTCTGCCCAAATTGGTGTTTGCGTACCAGCCCGCATTCCAGCAATAGTTCTATGGTATTGTAAAGGGTGGCGCGGCTCACGCGATAATTCTTGTTCTTCATATTTATGTAGAGCGATTCAATGTCAAAATGATCGTCATGGTCATAAATCTCTTGAAGAATGGCAAAGCGCTCCGGGGTTTTACGGTGCCCTTTTTCCTCGAGAAAGGTGGTAAAGACATTCTTTACGATGGCCTGGTTGTTTTGGTCTGTTTTTGAACTCATAGCTTGCTGGGCAAAGTTACTCAAATTTTGGATGTGGCATTGGCCAAACCCGAGAAAATGGGCTAATGGATAGCCAAGGCCAGGCTATTCACGGATAACCTTGTCGATGCCATTTATTTTCTTGATATTTTCCATCAGATTGTTTAGGATGGATTTGTTTTTTACCACTACCACTATTTTTCCGGTAAAGATGCCGTCGTCACTGTCAAAATGGACGCTTTTCATATCGATATGGTGGTTGCTTGAAACAACCTTGGTCACCTCGTTTACCAAACCTATGGTATCTATTCCGCTTATGGTAAGGTTGGCCTTAAAGTCGCGTTGGGTGCTGTCTATCCACTTGGCCTGCATGATACGGTAGCTGTAGTTGCTCTGCAATTGCAGCGCATTGGGGCAGTTTGTCTTGTGTACCTTTATGCCCTCGTTTACCGTAACGAAACCAAATACGTCATCGCCGGGAATGGGGTTGCAGCAATTGGCAATCTTATAGTCGAGCTTGTCTTCGTTTTTACCGAAGACCAACTGGTCATATTTTTCGGTAATTTCTTCCTTATTGATATCTTCGGGCTTTTCCGGCTTACGGATACGGTTTTTGAAGAAAGATATAAAGGCGTTGCTCCTGGAGGAGGCAAATTCCTTTAGTTTTTGGTTGTCAATAATGCCCGCGCCCACGCGGTAGAAAAGGTCCAGACTGGTTTTTACCTTAAAGAAAACAACAAGCTGGTTTATGGTGCTTTCGTCCAGGTTTAATTTAAGCGATTTCAGTTTTCGCGCCAGAATGACTTTGCCCTCTTCGGCGAGCTGTTTCTTTTCTTCCTTGAGTGATGATTTTATTTTGGAGCGTGCTCTCCCGGTGGTGGCATAGTTTAGCCAGTTGGCCGTGGGCTGGGCATTTTCTGAGGTAATAATCTCTACCTGGTCGCCGCTCTTGAGCTGGTGGCTAAGGGGGACCAGTTTTCCGTTGACCTTGGTGCCGCGGGTGTGCATCCCTATTTCGGTATGCACGTGAAAGGCAAAATCGAGGGCGGTGGCTCCTTTGGGCAGGGAGTATAGGTCGCCTTTGGGCGAGAACACAAAAATCTCCTTGGAATAAAGGTTTAATTTGAATTCCTCGACAAAATCCACGGCACTTATCTCTGAGTTCTCGAGGGTTTCCTGAAGTTTGTTTAGCCAGTTTTCCAGGCCGGCATCATCTTTTTCGTTGTTTTTGTATTTGTAATGGGCTGCAAATCCCTTTTCGGCAATCTCGTTCATGCGCTCACTGCGTATCTGCACCTCTACCCAGCGGCCCTTGGGGCCCATGACGGTAATATGGAGAGCTTCGTATCCGGTTGATTTTGGCGAGGAAATCCAGTCTCTCAACCTGATGGGGTTGGGGCGGAAGTGGTCGGTAACGATCGAGTAGATTTTCCATGCGAAGAATTTTTCGTTCTCGGGCTTGCATTTATAAATGATGCGTACGGCAAATTTGTCGTAAACCTCATCAAAGCTCACGTTCTGGGCCAGCATTTTTCTTCTTATGGAATAAATGGATTTTGGGCGCCCCTTGATCTCATATTCCAGATTTTCGGCATCGAGGGAGTTTTTGATCACCTTGTTGAATGATTCGATATAGGCATCCTGCTCCTCCTTGCTCTCTTTGATATGGCTCAGGATATCTTGATAAACTTCGGGTTCGGTAAATTTAAGCCCTAGGTCTTCCAGTTCGGTCTTAATATTGTAAAGCCCAATGCGATGCGCCAGGGGGGCATAGATATAAAGGGTCTCTGAGGCAATCTTGCGCTGCTTGTCGGGCGGCATGCTGTCCATGGTCTGCATGTTGTGCAGTCTATCGGCAATCTTGATGATGATGACCCGCACATCCTCATTGAGGGTGAGTAGCATTTTGCGAAAGTTCTCTGCCTGCATCGATACGTCGCCCGTCATATTGATGTGGGCTATTTTGGTAAGGCCATCAACGATACGGGCCACTGGTGTGCCGAACATGTTCTCGATATCCTCCAGGGTGTAGTCGGTATCTTCCACCACGTCATGCAGAAGTGCTGCGGCAATGCTGGTGGCATCCAAACCGATCTCGGAAGCGACGATCCGGGCCACGGCAATGGGGTGAAAGATATAGGCCTCGCCACTCTTGCGGCGTTGATCCTTATGCGCATCTACAGCCAGGTCAAACGCGTTGCGTATCAACTTCTTATCTTCTTTGGTCAGGGTGCGATAGCTGATCTTCAGTAGCTGTTTGTACTGTTTTGCCAGTTCTTTTTTCTCTTTTTCCAGCGCGGCTTCCATCATAAACCTAAAAGTATTGAAAAGTATTTTAATGGGCAAGAAAATTAATACGTGGTGCACCACGGGTCTTTGTGCGGGTGCGGGACCATAAAATATGGCCAACGCAAAGCATCCTTACGAAATATAATTCCAAATATTCCGATACTTCACAAGCTGGGCATAAGTGTTTTTTATAGGAATATTTTCTTCGGAAGAAAGATTTGGATCGGCCTTTAAAACCTGGCTCGCATAGCTTCTTGCAATCTTTAATATTTCAGAATCCTTCACAATGTCTGCAATGCGAAGGTTTAGTACGCCGCTTTGCTGTGTGCCCATCATATCGCCGGGACCGCGAAGTTTTAGATCTACTTCTGCAATTTCAAAACCATCGCCGGTACGCACCATGGTTTCCAGTCTGGTTTTGGCATCGGCCGAAAGTTTGTGGCCGGTCATTAAAATACAATAGCTTTGTTCGGCGCCCCGGCCCACGCGCCCCCGCAATTGGTGCAGCTGTGACAGGCCGAAGCGTTCGGCGCTCTCTATAACCATCACGCTCGCGTTGGGCACGTTCACCCCAACTTCAATAACCGTGGTGGCAACCATAATTTGGGTTTCACGTTTTAAAAAAC
>CAYSLM010000091.1:0-10958 GCA_964431895.1 uncultured Aequorivita sp. | reverse complement strand
GCTCTGCAAAAGCTGCTACAGCGGTTCGAATCCGCTCGATGCCTCCAGCTAAACCTATCGCATCTGCGCGATGGGTTTTGTTTTTTCGGGGATGGCCACAGCGGTTCCCCCGAAGCCTCGGGGCGCGCGGTGCCTCCAGCTAAACCCATCGCATCTGCGTGATGGGTTTTGTTTTTTCAGGGATGGCCACAGCGGTTCCAAAAAACCTCGGAACCCTTTAGAATTAAGTTATACTGTTATTCTGCTGTTACCTACGCTGTCAATAAGGATCTTCTACGGGAGGAATGGGCCGTTCCGCCGGAGGGTGCTGCCCAGGGATGCGTTCCAGGCCGGCCTCTACCCCTTTGGGAAAAATACCCTGGATAAGCAGGAAGACGCCAAAGGCCACAATCAATATACTCACCCATTTTTTGGTGCGGAATATAAAGCGGGGGGTCATTTTGTTTTTGAGTCTTTTTGCTAGGAGCATTTTTAATATATCAGTAAGAAAAAAGGTGGCCAGCACGGTCACTATAAACATAAATACCCCGTTTTTTGAAGAAGTCAGTGCATTGGCCATAATCAAGGTTCCTATCCATCCGGCAAGTACCCCGAAGTTGACGAAGTTTAGAAGAAAGCCTTTTAAAAATAAGCCGCCGAGGTTTTTCTTTACCTTCACGGCATAATGCTCACGTACTATCTTGATGATGGATTTGTTGACGCGCACATAGGAAATGACCCCATATACAATAAGAATGGCACCACCAAAGATCAACAGGCCGGGATCGTGCTTCACCTTTTCGAGTATGTGGTTTGTACTGAAAAAAGCGATAAGAATAAAAACAATATCGGCAAAGATGGCCCCGAGGTCAAAAAAGATAGCCGCCCGTATTCCCTTGGTTATGGCGGTTTCAATCAAGGTAAAAAACACCGGCCCCACTGCAAATGCCAAAAGAAAACCGTAGAATGCCGCGTAAGGTAAGCCTTCAAACATAGTGGGGTAAAAATACAAATTACTTTTAGCCGAAGGCCTTAAAAAAACAAATTTTAGCTGGTGGGATGGTAATCATTTCTATGGCCCAGCATCGTAAAATCGAGATGTTTCTTTACCAGATCGGCATTTTTCACTTTTACGTACACCTCATCGCCCAATTGGTAAACCTGCTTGGTGCGTTGCCCGATAACGGCATATTCATCGGGGTCAAAAATGTAATGGTCGTCCTTAAGGTCCTGCAACCTCACCATGCCTTCACATTTGTTTGAAATAATTTCCACATAGATGCCCCATTCGGTTACGCCCGAGATAACGCCCAAAAATTCGCCATCCTGATGGTCCTGCATATACTTGACCTGCATGTATTTTATACTGTCTCTTTCAGCATTGGAGGCCAGGTTTTCCATATCGCTGCTATGGGCACACTTCTCTTCATATTCCTCCTCTTTGGCCGATTTTCCGCCGCTGAGATAATGTTGCAAAAGCCGGTGCACCATCACATCGGGATAACGGCGTATGGGCGAGGTAAAATGGGTGTAATAATCAAAAGCCAGTCCGTAATGGCCAATGTTGTGGGTGGTATATAGGGCCTTGCTCATGCTTCGTATGGTAAGGGTATCAATTAGGTTTTGTTCCTTTTTTCCCTGTACATCCTTCAGCAGCTTGTTCAATGAATTTGCGGTGGAATTCCTGTCCTTGGTATTCAGCTTATATCCAAACCGTTTGATGATGTTTTCCAGGGCTGCGATTTTTTCATCGTCTGGCTCGTCGTGTACGCGATACACGAAAGTTTTCTTTGGGGTCTGTTTTCCGATGAATTCGGCCACCTTTCGGTTGGCAAGCAGCATAAATTCCTCTATCATTTTATTGGCCTCTTTGCTTTCCTTAAAGTAAACCCCTTCCGGATTGTTATTCTCATCAAGAATGAATTTCACTTCCACCTTATCAAAGGAAATGGCACCGGCGCGCATACGCTTACGGCGCAAGGTTTTCGCCATTCTGTCCATTTCAAGGATGGCCTGGGCAATCTCGGGGTTTACGTTGTATTGCTGGCCTGTCAATGAAATATTGGCGGGAATGGTATGGGAAGGGTCCTTGGGATTTTCAATAATATGCTGTGCTTCCTCATAGGCAAAGCGGGCATCGCTGTAGGTGACGGTCTTGCCGAACCATTGTTTCAATACTTCGGCTTTCGGGCTTATTTCAAACACGGCCGAAAAGGTATATTTTTCCTCATTGGGCCGAAGGGAGCAAGCATTGTTTGAAAGTATTTCCGGAAGCATGGGCACTACCCTATCTACCAAATATACCGAGGTGGCGCGTTCATAAGCTTCATCATCAAGCTCATTTCCAGGGGTTACGTAGTGGGAAACATCGGCTATGTGCACGCCTATCTCATAATTGCCGTTGTCGAGTTTTTCAAAAGAAAGGGCATCGTCAAAATCCTTGGCATCCTTAGGGTCTATGGTAAAGGTAAGTGCCTTGCGCATATCCCTTCGTTTTTTTATCTCGGCTTCCTTTATGGAAGTATCTATTTGATTGGCAAAGTCTTCAACCTCTTTTGGAAATTCATACGGAAGCCCATATTGTGCCAAAATGGCATGGATCTCGGTCTGGTGCTCGCCAGGCATTCCCAATATTTTGACCACCCGGCCATAGGGAGAATCGGCCTTCTCGGGCCAATCTTCCATGGCCACCAATACCTTTTCGCCATTTTTTGCCCCGTTTATCTTATTTTTTGGAACAAAGATATCGGTGTACATCTTATAATTGCTCACTTCCACAAAGGCAAAATTTTGCTGGACCTGTATGGTTCCAACAAATTCGGTACGCTTCCGCTCCAGGATCTTGGTTATTTCACCTTCGGTCTTGCCCCGTTTCTGGCGTTTATAAACATATACTTCAACTATATCACCATCAAGGGCTTTGTTGAGGTTTTTGTTTTTTACAAGAATATCTTCCTCAAGGCCATCAACGATGATGTATCCCTGACCGCGGCCGGCAATATCTACCTTTCCCGTATAATAGCTCTTGGAAGGCACAAGCCTATATTTGCCGCGTTCCACTTCCTCAATACTGCCCTTGCCCTGCAGATCCTTTAGTTTTTTGATGATCTGGTTGCGGCTGCTGGGGTCATCCAGCTGCAGTTTGGCTGCTATTTGTTTGTAATTGTATGTTTTTGAATGATCTTTCCTAAGGATATCAAGAATGATCTTGGAAAGATTTTCGATTTTTTTATTTTTCTTCTTTTTCTTCTGCTTTGGCATAGTATCTAGTAATTGGCGTAAATGTACTATTTCTCAAAGAATGACAGGGTTACATTAATAAAGTTTTAGTACCTTAGTATGGCTTACAACCCACTATGGCCCCGTTCTACAGTTTTAGGCAGCAAATGGTTATTATTATTTTTGTGAATTGAGCTATTGGGTCTGGATGATGTACCGATATTTCGAGATACCAAATACCCATAGTGCCCACTACTGTTGCGATTTTACACTTAACGCCATTTTTAATGAAGCATTTCAAGACCATAGCCGTGTTTCAATATCCTGCAGAGTATGCAGTGCTTCAGCATTTATTTGACAAGGAAGATATCCGATATATTTTTCAGAACGAAACCATGGTGAGCGTTTTTCCATTCTATTCCAACGCCCTGGGCGGCATACGGTTGCAAGTGCATGTTGACGACGTGGAGCATGCCCAGGAAATCATGAGGAATCTGGATGGTCCTTCCAACCTAAAAATAGTTTAAGCCACTTTAAAAAAATTCAATATCAATCTGGGTTATCAACAACTATTTATACCATACTTTTTTTTCTATTTTTTTAAAAATTAAAAATGGTGATGATGATGGGTTGTTGATATGTGGAATAACTTTTTCGTCTTTTATTTTGAAATTAACTTATGGGTAGTTAATAATAGGTTATTAACATTATTTTAAGATTTAAAAGCCTTGGGATTAAGGAGATGGAATTTGTCATCAACAACTGTCAACAACCTATTTTCACAGCCGTATTTTTATAAGTTTTTCTTTTGGAAATGTCAACAACCAAAAAATTGTTTCTCATAACAATTCGGTAAAAAGGGTGCATGTTTTTTTGAAAGACCAAATTTCCGTGCTGATTGGAAATATAATTGAATTATGCAATTTTATTTTTCCTTTTTAGACCAATACATATAAACATCATTGTTAACCGAAACGTAGCAGCATGGTTGAAAAACTATTTATTACTGGTTTTCAGGGTAAAGAAAGCCCGGTCTATTTACAAATTACAGAATCGAGGATAGGGAAATACGCATGTGATGTTTTATCTTTGGTAAAAAATACGAACTATGAAAATTTCAATAGGCAATGACCATGCCGGTACGGAGTATAAATTTGAGATAATAAAATATCTTGAAGACCAAGGCCATACCGTAGTGAACCATGGAACCGATTCAGAAGACAGCGTTGACTATCCCGATTTTGTACATCCGGTTGCTGCAGATGTTGAAGACCAAAAGGCCGATTTTGGCATCATAATCTGCGGAAGCGGAAATGGCGCCAACATGACGGCAAACAAGCACCAGGGTGTGCGTTCTGCGCTGTGCTGGACCAAGGAAATTGCACAATTGGCACGCGAGCATAACGATGCAAACATTTTGAGTATTCCGGCGCGCTTTACCAGCAAGCCACAGGCCGTAGCCATGGTAGGGATATTTTTGGAAACCGCTTTTGAAGGCGGCCGCCACCGGCGCAGGGTACAGAAAATAGCTTGTTCATAACCCGCTACCATGGCCCATAATACCGCACATTCACATAATCATGTCCATAGCGATCTTTCGGGCAAGAAGCTTTTACTCTCCATACTGCTCAATGTGGGCATAACCGTGGCCCAGGTAATTGGCGGTTTAGTGTCTGGAAGTTTATCGCTATTATCAGATGCGCTACACAATTTTAGTGATGTGCTCTCTTTATTGGTGAGTTATATTGCCGATAAATACTCCAAAAAAGACGCCTCTTTTAGCAAGACCTTTGGGTACAAAAGGGCCGAGATCATTGCTGCTTTTGTCAACTCAGCCACCTTGATCGTCGTGGCGCTTTACCTTATCTATGAGGCTGTTTTGCGATTTTTAGACCCACAGACCATAGAGAGCGGGTTGGTGATCTGGCTGGCGGTGCTGGGTATTGTTTTTAACGGATTCAGCGTGATGTTGCTTTTTAAGGAATCAAAAAACAATATGAACATGCGCTCTGCCTATCTACATCTGTTTACCGATATGGCCGCATCGGTCGCGGTACTGGTGGGCGGGTTGCTGATGAAGTACTACCAATGGTTTTGGGTTGATAGTCTATTGACTATTTTGATAGCCCTATATCTACTTGTAATGGGTTATGATCTGTTGAAAAGTTCATTTAAGGTGCTTATGCTTTTTACCCCAGACGATTTAAATTTGGAAACCATCAGTGAGGACCTCTGCCAGCTACCCGGTATCAAGAACGTACACCACATACACATCTGGCAGCTCAATGAGCAGGAGGTCCATTTGGAGGCGCATATTGATTTTTATGATGATATAAGCCTGTCAGAATTTGATGCGGTCTTGGAGGAGGTAGAGGAAATTCTGTATAAAAATTATGGAATAAATCATGTGACCATTCAACCCGAACACCAAAAGGATGACCCCAAGGATATCATCGTGCAGGATTGAAGGATTTTATTACAAAGAACCATGGAAATAGAAGTAAGGAAATTTGATGAATTGAGTACCGAACAACTTTACCACATCCTGCAACTGAGAAGCGAGGTATTTGTGGTAGAGCAGGATTGCGTTTATCAGGATATGGATGGCAAGGATGCGCGCGCCCTGCATATTTTGGGTTGGGAAAACGGATTGTTGGTGGCGTATGCCCGTGGGTTTGATGCCGGAATTTATTTTGATGAGCCCGCCATAGGAAGGATACTGGTGCGCGAAAACTATAGAAAAATGGGGTACGGCCATAAAATAACCGATGCCGCGATAGCGTCTATTGAAAAAAATTACAAGGCCGATACCATCAAGATATCGGCCCAGATTTATTTAGTGATGTTTTATGAGAGCCACGGTTTTAAGACCATTGGCGATCGTTATATGGAAGATGGTATTCCGCACATTGCCATGGTTAGAGCTTAGCGTAAATTGAGCAAAGAATCGCTTTAATGCTTAAATAAAAACAGTCTTCTTGCAAAAAGAAAACGGTTTTGGAATTTATAACAAGTACAAATTTATCTGAATACTTTTTTCGTAAGCACGGTATCATCAATAACTGCTTTAAGGATATATATCCCGGATTTCAGATTGGAGATATCGATTTGGGTCTCTTTGGTTTCTAAAACTGGGTTTCCTGTAAAATCATAAGCTACTATTCTAAAGTCTGATTGTGGATTTTCCATCAAATTTACAGGAACTGAACTTTCCCCATCAATATAGTTTATGGTATAGATACTATTGGCGTTGCTCACAAAATCATAGGTTCGGGGTGCTATGGGCCCTGGAGGTGGCGATGCAGAAATAGAATGCACTGTAGTACCGCAGGCATTGGTGGCGGTGACTTCATAATCTACAGACCAATCTACGCTGTTCCAAGGTCCGCGTGCGGTGCATTGAAATCCCGTACAATTTTGTCCAGAGCCGCCCCCCACAGTGCCAGTTACTACCCAGCTTGGAAGAGGTGAAATACCTTGTAAAGTTATGTCTGAACCATTTGGACCTACCATGCTTACGGTAAGTCTTCGAGAAGCTGCATCCCAATCCGTTTCTAAACTAAATATTGGCTTACCTCCAAAAACATCTATTACTACTGATCTAGTGCCACAATTGGGACTGTTTACATAAGCGGAAATGGTAAAAAATCCATTATAGCCCGAACTTAATGTAAATCGAATCTGATCCGTCCCCTGCCCTGTAAAAGTTCCAGCATTTGAAGGAGATACTGACCAAGTAACTGTTGTTCCAGTAGAAATTGCAACTGAGTATGTAGCTGAAGTACAGATGGTTTCTGGCCCACTTATGCCTTGGTCATCACAGAAAAAAGAGCAATCGACCACCAGATTAGGATCCACAAGGTTCAGTTCACTTGCCAGCCAATTTCCATTACGAGTATTGAATGAAATATGTTCTTCATTTAAATCACTTCCCGGGGTGTAGGTAACCAAAAAGTTATGGAACGGAATGGCCCTATTCCCAGTGGGTGGGTTTTCGGCATTGTAACGGTTTAAATAATCCTGATTGTTCAGTGCGGTTCCCGTACCAATATCCAGGGCACTGGGCACGGGAATAAAATCAAAGGATGGTTGGTTGGATATGGAGATGTTATAATCGCCAAAGGCACCACTTCCGTTCATGCCATTCAGATCAAATAAACTATATGCGCCACCGGGATAGTAATCATAGGACAATAGGCCGCTGGCGTTATAAGAACGGTCCGTAATCGTAACATTGATATTAAAAAACAGTATTTTTTTGGTAAAGGTTATATTGCCTTTATACACCTGTCCCGATGAACCCGCTTGTGGGAGCGCCCTGGACCGAAACTCCAGATCGAATGAACTCTTGCCCGGAAGAAGGGCAACCAATAGCCCGGGCTCATTAAGGATGTTTGCCAAGGTTATTACTCCCAGATCGGTAAAGCCGGGAAACAGGGTCATTAAAAAATCGGTCAATAAACTGGTGCCTCCATCCCCGTTGAGCAGAAACAGATTGTCCCCCGGGTTGAACGGCTGCGGATTGGCACAATGGTTTCCGTTGCTCAAGGAAATATTGCGCGTGTCTTGGGGATAGCCCTTATTGTCCAGTAGCGTTTGCCAAGTATTGTGTTCCGTGGCCGTAATGTTAAAACCACTGTCCACGCTATTTATCAACAACTGTTTGGTGCCGGGGGCATCGAGCAATGCCTCAATATCCCGTATGGATATGGAACCGCCATCGCCCGTAACGTTAATGTCCATATCGCCCAGAGGTGTTTCAATAAACTGGTCAATAATATGGCGTGCAAAATAGGAAATGCCCACCGGTATGTTGGCACCCTGCTGGGGCGCATCGTGGCTAACATACAGACGGGTCTCGTGGTCCATGTTTAAATCTTCCATATCCCGCAAGGCATAGCGCGCAATGACACCCCCCATGCTTTGGCCCAAGACCACATTTTCTTGGGTGCCAACTTTAAGGCCATTTACATAATCTATGATCTCCTCCAACAAATAGGCATTGCGCAACAAATGGTCCCTGCCGTTGTCCCAGTTTACGTAGATGATGTCAAAGGTTTGGATTTCGGCACCTAAGTCTCCAGTATTATCTTTAGCTTCAAGAATAAATGATGAATATTCACTTTCACCCAAGGGATTCTCCACCCCCAAGAGACCGCTGTCAAAACCTTCCGCCACGATAAGGGGCTTGCGGATCACGCAGTCATCACTGGCGTAGTCTATTTCCAGGGTCGCGCTGCCGGCCTGGCCCAGATAGGTGCGCGTGCCATTGAAGATCTGGGTGGTGATACCGGGGCACGATGCGGGGCCGCCGGGGATTGATTGGCTTGTGCCCACGATGGAATGTACCCCGTCCATATATATTTTGCTATGGCTGTACAAATACTGCCCAGTGGTAAGTTTTAGACGGTATTTCCATTCGTACAGTCCCTTATAGCTATAATTTACGTTAATGTACTGGTCCATGGTTATGGTGCGATAGCCACCACCATCGCCAAAATCTATGGCAATGTTCTGTACATTTGCTCCCTGGTTGGTGTACCAGAGTGCCGAAGGCAGTTTTACCCTAACACCAAGGCCTTTTAAATTTTAAAATGGGCGGTGCCAGTACGAACACCTCTTTTTCTTCGTAGGGATTTTGCCATACCCCGTTTACATATTTATCGGAGAGTACATTGTTGGAAACATTTACATAATTTGGGTAAGCATTTTCCTTTAACTTGCTGTATTTGTAATACATGCCGCTCAATACCATTTTGTTGGCTTCACGTCTAGAGTCCCAACGGTCCTCAAACTGTTGTGGGGTGTACAAGCCCGGTACGCCCGATTGTACCCGCGCCATTAGCAGGGTATTGTAAAGGGCGGCATAATTGCCCCGATGTACAATATTGTCTGCGGTAAGGGTGCCATTGTAGGCCCCGAGCTCCGCAAACTCCATGGCTTGGTCCTTTAATAATTTATTGGGTATTTTACTTTTATCCAGCCCGCTTAGGGTGTTATTGATCTGGGTGGCAAAAGTAGTGTTGACGGTTTGGGCCGTTAAGTAGAAAAACGAGCCAAGACATAGAAGCAGTAAGGCTACCGCCTTTTTTAATGGTAGGTTCATAGGTAAAGATTTAGGGTTAGTATTAATTAATTATTGTTTCATTCTGTAAAACGCACATCAAAGCGTCCTTGACGTATTTCGTGAACCACTCCGTTCGAATCTATTACATCAAACCAGAAAGTTCCTGACACAATATGGTTGTCATAATCCAGCTTTGTAATTTTTAGTTCTCCAGTATGTATTTGGCTTGTATATGAAAAATTAAGGTTATAATAATAAGATCCGTATGCATTTTCATCAATGTTCTCCAAAAGATTATAGGTTTCATACTGTTGTATTTGCATTCTTTTTGTATTAAGAGAAATTCTTATTATATTATTATTAGAATCTCTTTTGCTACCTTGTAAAGAAAAATAATAACCGCCATTTACATATTGATAAACACAATCCAATTTATTCGGAATATTACCCGGCAAAAAAACCTCCCCATCCAGTAAACACCCAAATGTTCCAGCACCAGTTTGGGTAGCAGTGGGCAGTTGGCCCTCGGGGTCTGGGGGGGGGTTGTCATCGTCCTTGTTGCAGCAAGAGATGGTTGTTGCCATAAAAATGAGCAGGAGGTATTTTGGGAGGTCTATGATTTTAATAAAGTTGGTTTTCATGCTGTAGGGGTTTAAGGATTAACTATTGGTTTTAAATGTAGGAAAGAAAATTTATTTGAAAGTATGATTTAAATCATATTATGGGCCAGGGTGGCAAAAGTAGTGTTTACGGTTTGGGCTGTAGTGTAGAATAACGAGCCGAGGCATAGCAGCAATAGAGCTGCCGCTTTTTTTAATTGTAGGTTCATAGGTTAAGATTTAGGGGTTAGTATTAATTATTAAATTTTCATTCTGTAAATCGAACATCAAAACGACCATCACGAATTTGGTGTACAACATTATTAGAGTCTATCACATCAAACCAAAAAGTACCAGAAATTATGTGGTTTGTATAATCTAATTTTGTAATTGTTAATTTGCCTGTATTTATATTATTTGTGTAATATGAATTAAAATTAAATCTATAAAGGCCTGTAACATTATTTGGTATATTTTCTTTTAGATCATAGGTAAAGCCTTCTTCAATTTGAAAGTCATTGGATAAAATTGCTATAGCTTGAAGCTCACTCCCATTTATTCTCCTATTACTTTGGAGCGTAAAATAATAGCCTCCATTTACATATTGATAGACACAATCGAGGGGGTTAGGGGTATTATTACCAGGCAAAAAAACCTCCCCATCCAGCAAACAGCCAAAGGTGCCCGCTCCCGTTTGGGTGACAGGGGGCAATTGGTCCACAGGGTCTGGGGGCGGGTTGTCATCGTCTTTGTTGCAGCATGAGATTGTCGTTGCCAGAAAAATGAGCAGGAGGTATTGTGGCAGTCTTATCAAATTAAAAAAGTTGTTTTTCATAATGAGGCGGTTTATGGGTTTACTATTGGTTTTTTAATGTAGGAAAAAAGACTTAAAAATATTATTTAAATAATATTTTTTAACTAAGTGGCAAAAGTAGTGCGAAGGGTTTGGGAGTTGTTATTTGAAAAAAATGAAAAGGCCGATACCCTTAAGATATCGGCCCAGATTTATTTGGTGACGTTTTATGAGAGCCACGTTTTTAGACCATTGGCGATCGCTATTTGGAAGATGGTATTCCGCACATTGCGATGGTCAG
>CAYSLM010000090.1:231-11026 GCA_964431895.1 uncultured Aequorivita sp. | reverse complement strand
CCAAGCATTTTGGTATGCACAATGATCTTATCCATCATATCGGCAGGGATGTAATCATTATCCTTGGCGGTTGCGGCTGCCTGGCCTACGGCGTTCATATCGGCATCCTTGGTAAGAAGGGTCCAGTTGTGGCCCATAGTGGTTACGGGCATTTCGCCTACGTGCTTAAGGGTTAGCTTTACCTTTTGGCCGGCCTTAACGCGTATTTCATCTTTGTTGAATTTCATTTGGTCGTTGCCGGTAATGGTTATTTCGGCAACTTGGTCATCGGTTGCATCCGTGGTGGCTTCTTGGGTTGCGGGTTCCTCGGTCTGGGTTCCGATCTTCATTTCAGATTTGTCTTCTTTCTTGTTGTCGCCGCAACTTATTACCAGGGCGGCAGCTAAGACTAAAATTAGTTTATTCATGTTGATGTAATTTAGATTAATTTTAAGTTAGGGCAAAATTAACAGCTAATTTTAGTATGGCAAAGCATTGTAACAGGCATTTTACTAAAATTAAGAAAACGATAACATTTCTACTTGATTAAAGGGAATCAAGCC
Source organism: uncultured Aequorivita sp. (assembly GCA_964431895.1). Taxonomy (GTDB): domain Bacteria; phylum Bacteroidota; class Bacteroidia; order Flavobacteriales; family Flavobacteriaceae; genus Aequorivita. The sequence goes on along the minus strand of CAYSLM010000090.1, from coordinate 10,484 downwards.
TCAAGTTTGGGCCTCGTGGGAAAGGGGTTATAAAAAACAAGGCTTACCATTTTATGCCACGGAACATTTTTTGCCAGAAGCCAATTTTCTTACTGCCATACGTATATCCATACTTGTTTCCATAGCCAAAGTTGGCCATACTCACGTTGTTGAGAACAAAAGCGAGGTTCTTTAATTTGTTGTTGCGTTCATTTTCTACGGGGAAATCCAGTAATTTCTTTTCGGTATAACCGGCCCTTAGGGCATAAAGCATAATATCGGCATATTTGTTTATCAGCAGTGTGTCTGTTACCAACATAACCGGGGCAGTATCAACCACTATATAATCAAACTTTTGGTTGAGTTCGGCAAACAATTCATTGGTACGCTCGCGCATCCACAGTTCTGCCGGATTGGGGGGAATGGTTCCCGATACCAAGAGCCATAAATTGCTATAGGTGTTTGAGGGCTGCAGGTAGTCTTCTATAGTGGTTTCGGGATAAACTAAATAATCAACCACGCCTTTGTTGTTGTACTCGCCTTTCAGGTAGCGCTGCAACTGTGGGTTGCGCAGGTCGGCCCCCACCAAGGCCACCTTGGCACCGCTATTGGCCAAGGTAATGGCGAGGTTTGCCGAAACAAAGGTCTTTCCTTCCCCTTTTACCGTAGAGGTAACCAGAATGACCTTGCCCTTGCTCTCGTGTCCTTTTTTATTGAGCACCAGATATTGCAAATTGGTCTGCAGGATGCGGAATGATTCGGCCAAAATGGAATAATCATTATTCTCTACAAGTTCCTTATCCTTCTTGCTCAATTCCGGAATTTCCCCAACGATAGGGATATTGGCACCAAAGCGTTCCACATAGGCGCGGTTGCGAATCTTGTTGTCGAGCAGTTGTTTTAAATAAATGATCAAAAATGGGATAAGCAAACCCAAGATAATGGCTGCCAAAAGGATAATCTGTCTTTTGGGCGATACGGGTTGCGAAAGAGTATATGCGTGGTCAACGATCTTGGCCTTGGGTGTAGTCACGGCCAGGGAAATAGCGGTTTCCTCCCGTTTTTGGAGCAGGTAAAGATAAAGGGCCTCCTTTATTTCCTGTTGCCTACTTATACTTCTGAATTGTTTTTCCTTTGCCGGAATGGCCGAAATCTCGCCCCCTATTCTGGCCTCCTGTCTGTTGAGGCGGTCGCGCTGTATCTCGAGACTATTTTTTACGTTGGAAAGGCTTTGCTCTACGTTTTGCCTCATTTCCCTTATCCTTCCTTCCAGGTTTTGGACCAAGGGGTTTTTTTCGGTACTGCTCTGCAATAGTTTATTGCGTTCAAGTACCAATTGGTTATACCGTTCCACTTCTGATGAAAAGCCTTCTTTCTGCACGCCCAGGTTTGCGGGAAGCAAATCTTCGGCACTTCCATTTTTTAGGTATTCCTGCATGGTATTGACCAAGGCGATTTGGGTTTCTACCTCCAACTGCCTTTTTTTGAATTCGCTGGCATTTTCCAAAAACAACTGGCCCTCGGCAGCAATATCGGTAAGGCGGTTGGCTTCCTTAAATTCCACCTTGCCAGATTCAACACTATCCAGCTCATCGGTAATAATGGCCAGGCGGCGCTCAATAAAGTTGGCCGTATTGCGGGAGACCATATTTCGGTCATTAATGGCGTCTTGATTGTATTGGTTAATAAGAACATCCAGAATATCACGGGCCTTTTCGGGCACGGCCGAAACCATCTCGAGTTTAATGACGCTACTGTTCTTGCTCACGGGCGAAACCATGATCCGGTTTCTAAGGCTTCCTACCACGGCATCCTTTTTAGCTATGCCCACCCTCAGCTCTGAGTTAGTATCGTCATTTTTCAGAACCTCAAGATTCGGCACAACGGTGATGCTTCCCCACTCAAAGGTTATGGGCTCGCCGAAGGAATAGGTTTTTGGCTCCTTGCCTCCCCCCCGCAACTCAAACAGAATATCGGAAAGCGGTTTTATGTATAGAAAATCGGTAGGCCCGGTCTGGTTCTCGCCCAAGGAAAGTATTTGAACGGTAAAGGGCCGGTTGGCATATACTTCGGCATCGCGGATGTTGCCTTCTTTGTAGTATCTTACTTGTAGATTGAGTTCCTCCACCACCTTCTCGGTGAGGTTTTTGGATTTTAAAATTTCTATTTCATTGTCAAAATCGGAGTTGGTCAACGTTCCTACTATTCCAAGATCCTGGAAGGCCGCCAGCTCGGACAGGTTTTTATTGCCCTCGTTCTTTATTAAGATGGTTGCGGTGGTATTGTAAGTGGTTACCGCATAGCGCAGGTAAATGGAAGCGGCGATGAGTGCAATGATGACAGTGCCCAAAAACCACGGCCAATATCGCAAATAGGTCTCGATCTGCTCCCTAAGGGTGAGTTCGTTTTCTTCATTCAGGTTCTGGGGTAGGTCCTGCATTTTTCCAAAAATTGTTGTTAACTAAAAAATTTTCTTGTTTATCTGATGACAACTGCTTGAGCCCTTTCGTTAAAAAAGGGGCCCGGATTATCTAAAAATTATAACCATAACCGAAAGCAGCAGCGAAGCTATGCTTATGTAAATGGAGGTGTTCCTATTGAAGCTACTACCCTGAATCTGGGCATTGTTGGGCTCTACGTACACCACGTCGTTTTGCTGTAGGTAGTAAAATTCACTGTTCAGTACGTCGGCCTTCCGCAGATCGAGATATTGGTAGGTCTTGGTATCTCCGTTGTCGCGGATAACCAGAACGTTGTCCCGCCTTCCAAATATAGTGAGGTCGCCGGCCAGGCCCAGGGCTTCGGGCAGGGTAAGCCTTTCTCCTTGGACATGGTAGGTTCCCGGGCGGGCCACTTCTCCCAAAACACTTACCTTAAAATTCAATATTCGGATGGTTACGATAGGGTCTTTTACATATTCTGAAATACGCGCCACCAAAAGATCGCTCAACTGTTGCCTGTTGAGGCCTGCAACCTCCAGACGCCCCAGCACGGGAAAATCAATGCTTCCGTCGGGGGCCACCAGGTAGCCCTGTTGTTGGGTATTGTTGTATGATATGCCCGAATTGTCAACCGCCGGGCGCGCCTCACTCATCAAATTGAAGGGCCGCACGGCATTCAGGTCAAAAGACGAGACCACGATGCCCAAAAGGTCATTGGGCTGTATGGTAAAGTGGTTTTTTATACTATCCATTAAGCTTTCCCTAGATTGAAGGTCTTGGAAATAGACAATTTTTTGCCTTGACACACAAGAAGTTGCCATACCGTACAATAACACCGTTAGAAAGCCTAAGAGAACTAATCGTTTCATAAAAAATTTTTGCAAAGATATGATTTTAAGGAATAGCCAAAGGTTTTAATTGGAACTTGTTCACCCGGGCATTTAGAGGATAATAAACTATTTATTGGGGCAGGTAGCGTGATAAGTTGAATGGTTTAAAAATTAGTCCAATTGGGCAAAAGCAGAGTTTTGACTTTTGAATTCGGGAACCAGCGTTTTCAACTTTTTAATGATATCCCGTTTCTTCCCGATGCTATTGGCCATGGCCTTCAATTGCTCAATTTCAACAAAGACCTCATCATAATCATACTCCACCACGCTGGCCACCATTATTTTGGGATGGAAGGTGGGTTTGGTATTTTCACCATCGTTGAGAAGCTCCTCATAAAGTTTTTCGCCTTCGCGCAGGCCGGTGATTTCAATGGGAATATCTACATAGGGCCGTAAGCCGCTCAATTTGATCATGCGTTCTGCCATTTCTAAAATTCGGGTAGGTTTGCCCATATCAAAAACAAATATTTCGCCTCCTTCGGCCATAGTGCCTGCCTGAAGGACCAATTGGCAAGCTTCGCGAATGGTCATAAAATACCTGATGATATTCTTGTGGGTCACGGTAACGGGACCACCGTTTTTTATCTGTTCCCTGAAAAATGGGATGACAGACCCGTTACTTCCCAGTACGTTTCCAAAACGGGTGGTTACAAATTTTGTGGTTACCCCCGGTTTTCGTTGAAGTGCCTGTACGTACATTTCGGCAGCTCTTTTTGTGGCCCCCATGACATTGCTGGGGTTTACGGCCTTGTCTGTTGAGACCATTACAAACCGCTCACAGTGGTATTGGGCGGCAAGGTCGGCCAAGTTTCGGGTACCAATAATGTTGGTTCGGATACCCTCGCGCGGGTGCCGTTCAATCATGGGGACGTGTTTGTATGCCGCTGCGTGGTAAACAATCTGAAAGCGGAATTTATCAAAAATGCCCTCCATCCTGCCTTTATGGGTAATATCGGCCAGATAGCATTGATAATTTAGATTGGGAAAATTTTTCTTAAGCTCTACGTCTATATTGTGTAGGGCGCTTTCGGCATTGTCAAGGACAATCAGTTTGCTGGGTGACATTTCGGCAACTTGCCGCACCAGCTCGCTACCTATACTTCCTGCACCGCCGGTCACGAGGATTACCTTGTCGTGCAAGTGTTTTTTGATCAAACAAATGTCGGTTTCTATTACATTTCGCTCCAGCAGGTCTTCAATCTGCAGCGGGGCAATTCTCAAGGCCAGGTCGCTAGAACGCTGCCATTGTTCGGGAAGTGGAAAGTTATAGACCTTAAGGCCCAATGCAAAACAGCTTTCGGCGATAGCATTTTTCTGCGGAACCGAAAAAAGATCGCTTATCATCAATACTCCTGAGATGTCCAGTTTGGAATGCACGGCCCGCAACACCCTATCAAAATCGTCTCGGGCCTCAAGTACGGGTACGTCCAACAGCTTGAATTTTTTTCGTTTCTCGGTAAAACTCAAGAAAGCTACCGCACGGTAGGGAGAGGTAGAATCCTGGATAAGCGCCTGGACCATAGAAAGGGTTTTATCATCTGTACCCAGAACCAGGACCCTAGACTTTAAGCGGCCCGAAGCGGCAGCCCTTAAAAAACGATAGCTTTCCTTCACGGCTATCCGAAACCCGATAAGTAATGAGAGCGAGAAGAAACCATAAAGAATTAGCCCGGTGGTCAAAAATATTTTGCTTCCTGTGGTAATTTCAGAAATCATATTCACCAAAAGCGTGATGACCAATACGCTGCCGGTGGCCATTGCCAGACGATAAACATCGGTAAATGTACTGTGGCGAATGATGCCCGAATAACTTCGGAATATGAGAAAGCTGGTAAAATGCAATCCCAAAAGAACTATGGTTTTTTGGGGAAAAGTGAGAACGTTATAGAATTTGAGCGGGGTGTCGCGCAAAATAAGAAGTGTGATGAGCAACGAAAACAAACAAATCATCAAATCAATGACCATGACCGTCCAACGCGGCAAATAGCGCTGTTCCAGCACAAACGTCCTGAAGGACCCGTAAAGGTCATTGGCTTTTGACACTATTTTATTTTCCTTTGCTGCCATACTACATTTCTATAAAAGACTGGAGGACATTGGCAATTCTATCTCTATCAGTATCGGTAAGGTTACTGCCCGATGGAAGGCACAACCCTATGCCGAACAGTTCCTCGCTGGTACCCGTTCCGTAAAAAGGCGCATCCTTAAAAACAGGCTGCAGGTGCAAGGGCTTCCAAAGGGGCCGCGACTCTATGTTTGAGGCTGCCAGTGCCAATCTCAGTTTTTCTCTTTTTTCATAGCCATCCTTTTCCTGAAAAGTGATACAGCTAAGCCAATGGTTGCTGTGGTAATTAGAAGTTGGTTCAGAAAACACTTCAATAGATTTAAGGGGTGCGAGCAATTCTTTATAAAACCGGTGCATTTTTCTCCTGTTCTCAACACGCTGCTCCAGAACCTCCAGCTGGCCACGCCCAATACCTGCGCAAACATTGCTCAGCCTATAATTGTAACCAATTTGCGAGTGTTGGTAGTGCGGCGCTTCGTCACGAGCTTGGGTTGCCAAAAAGACGGCCTGTTTCTTTTCACTTTCCGTTGAAGTAACCAGGGCGCCCCCGCCAGAGGTGGTGATAATCTTATTGCCGTTGAAGGATAATATCGAAAACTTTCCAAAACTGCCACAAGCCTTGTTTTTATAGGTACTGCCCAAGGCCTCGGCACTGTCTTCAATAATTGGGATATCATATTTTTCAGCCACGGCCGTTACGGCGTCAACCTGATAAGGCATGCCGTATAAGTGCACGGCGATGATGGCCTTGGGCTTTTTTCCCTTTGCCATTCTATCATTGATGGCCCTTTCCAGTTGCAAGGGGCAAATATTCCAGGTATCCTTTTCACTATCGACAAAAACAGGGGTGGCACCCAAATAGGCTATGGGATTGGCTGAAGCCGAAAAGGTAAATGATTGGCAAATTACTTCGTCGCCCCGGTTTATCCCCGACATGATAAGGGCAAGGTGAAGCGCCGCGGTACCAGAGCTGAGGGCGGCCACATGTTTCTCCCCATTTTGGCGGTTCAAGTATTTCTCAAGTTCATCTTCAAATCCGGAAACATGGGGCCCCAGGGGCGCAATCCAATTGGAAGAAAAGGCCTCTTGAACATATTTCACCTCGTTTCCGCCCATATGGGGGGAGGAAAGATAAATTTTATCATTCATTAGCATAGCAGTTCCTGGGGAACTTCTGTCGGTTAATTTAAGTAATCCTCAAAAGATGGTTTTAAGGAAATTATATGCCAATTCCTACAAAAAATCGACAAGGTCTGGGGAGGAAGCAAAAATACAGAAATTTCATGGGGAAGCAATAATTTTCGAAAATATTTGAAAAATAAAAAACAGGATTTTGTCGATAAAATACATTTAACAAGGACAAACGGCCTGAATTTGGTCTTCGTCCAAGAAATTTGTTAATTTTTGAATATCTCGAAATGAATGGTAAATAAACTTTTTCCCCAAAGCCCCAGAGGAGGATCTTTTGCTGTCAAAATTCGACAATTTCTTTCTCCGGTTATTCGCGTATCTTTGACAGGAAAGGAAGTTTGTACAGAATTTTATTTTTTCACTACCCCCTAAACTTAAAAAAGATGCAATTTTTAAACGACTGGCGAATTATCATCCTGTTGTGTTTAACCTTGGGGCTGGCCCCATTTTTTCCCGAGCCCCATCTATGGGGAAAACTAAAATGGATTGCGGGAGGCGCCGTGGGCATGCAAGCCATAGATTGGTTTGATGTAGCGCTGCACGGCCTGCCCTTCCTATTGCTGTTTAGGCTGCTGGTTATAAAATCAATAGGAAGAAAAACAAAAACATAATATTTTAAATTTTGAAATACCAAGTTCTGGGATAGGCAAATATTACATTGCGAAACCCCCTCACTTTCGTTACTTTTGCAAAAATAAACCTTTAGAAATGCAGACAGACCCAAAGACCAACGGCGAGATTTCCTTTGATGATTTTAAGGAGACGGTAATCAATGACTATAAAATAGCTGTTACCAGCCGCGAATGCAGTCTATTGGGAAGACGAGAAGTACTCACCGGCAAGGCCAAATTCGGCATATTCGGCGATGGCAAGGAAGTACCCCAACTGGCTTGGGCCCGAGCATTCAAAAATGGAGACTGGCGCAGCGGATATTATAGAGACCAGACCTTTATGATGGCCATTGGGCAACTCAGTATTGGGCAGTTCTTTGCCGGACTCTATGCCCATACTGATATTAATGCCGACCCCATGAGCGCCGGAAGACAGATGGGAGGGCACTTTGCTACCCACAGTCTTCAGGCAAATGGGAGTTGGAAAAACCTGACACAGCAGAAAAACAGCAGTGCCGATATATCGCCCACCGCGGGCCAGATGCCCCGTCTGTTGGGATTGGCACAGGCCTCCAAAATTTTCAGGAACGTTAAGGGCATTGAAAACAAGACCAATTTTTCCATTAATGGAAACGAGGTCGCCTGGGGCACCATAGGCAATGCGAGCACCAGTGAGGGATTGTTTTGGGAAACCATCAATGCCGCTGGCGTACTACAGGTACCTATGGTTATGAGCGTATGGGACGACGAGTACGGAATCTCGGTACATGCAAAATATCAAACCACCAAAGAAAATATTTCAGAAATCCTAAAAGGTTTTCAAAGAACGGAAGACGAGCCCGGTTTTGAGATCATTACCGTAAAGGGATGGGACTATCCCGAACTTATCGATGTATATGAGCGGGCTTCCCATATTGCCCGGACAGAGCATGTACCGGTGCTCATCCACGTACAGCAACTTACCCAACCCCAGGGCCACAGTACCAGCGGTAGCCATGAGCGGTATAAAAGTAAGGAACGGCTGGAGTGGGAAGCGGCGTATGATTGCAATGTAAAAATGCGCCAATGGATGATAGAGAACGATTTGGCCACTGATGAGGAACTCGCAGAAATAGAGAAGGAAATAAAAAAGAAGGTACGCAACGGTAAAAAAGCCGCGTGGGAAGCATTTCTCGCGCCCCAAAAAGCAGAGCAGCAAGAAGCGTTGGTTCTGTTGGAACACTTGGCCGAAAGCAGTGCCAATAAGAATTTCATAGAAAAACTGAAAAACGATCTGGCCTCGCAAAAAGAGCCCTTAAGACGTGATATACTCGCCTCGGCCCGTAAGGCCCTGCGGTATGTGGCCGGCGAGGAAAACAGTGCCAAAAAACAGCTACAGGATTGGATCGGGAATTATTACGAAACCATTCAGCCAAAATACAGTGCACATCTTTATAGTGAAAACAGCCATAACGCCACGACCGTTGCGGAAGTGCCCCCCTCCTATGGTCCCGACAGCGAGGAAGTGGACGGGCGAATAGTGCTCCGTGATAATTTTGACGCCATCTTCAGCCAGCATCCCGAAGTACTCATTTTTGGAGAAGATAGCGGCACCATAGGCGACGTGAACCAAGGATTGGAAGGCCTTCAGGAAAAATACGGAAAACTGCGCGTAGCAGATGCCGGCATCCGGGAAGCCACCATTTTAGGCCAAGGTATCGGGATGGCCATGCGCGGCTTGCGGCCCATAGCCGAAATTCAATATCTCGATTATATCCTGTATTGCCTACAGATAATGAGTGATGATCTGGTTACCCTTCGCTACCGCACCAACGGTACACAAAAAGCGCCGCTCATCGTGCGTACACGTGGGCACCGGCTGGAAGGGATTTGGCACAGCGGCTCGCCTATGGGCGGGTTGGTGCACTTGCTGCGGGGTATGTATATATTGGTTCCGCGCAATATGACCAAAGCCGCAGGATTTTATAATACCTTGTTAAAGACCGATGAACCTGCCCTGATTGTGGAATGCCTAAATGGCTATCGCCTAAAGGAAAAAATGCCGAATAATCTTGGGGAATTCCAAACCCCCATTGGGGTGGTAGAAACTATTAGGGAAGGAAACGATATTACCCTCGTGTCCTACGGCAGCACCCTGCGGATAGTTGAGGAAGCCGCCAAGGAGTTGCAACAGGCGGGGATAGAAGCCGAGATAATTGACGTGCAGTCGCTTTTGCCGTTAGACATAAATCACGACCTGGTAAAAAGCGTGGCCAAAACCAACCGCCTACTTGTTATTGATGAAGACGTACCCGGCGGGGCCTCGGCCTATATTCTCAACACCATTGTGGAAACACAGGAAGGCTATCGCCATCTGGACAGCAAACCTCAGACGCTCACCGCAAAAGATCACCGCCCAGCGTACGGTACAGATGGAGATTATTTCAGCAAACCTTCGGTAGAGGACGTTTATGAAAAAGTATATGCCATTATGCACGAGGCCAATCCAACGAAATTTCCCAAGTTAAGATAACGCTAAAACATTGCTTCACTCCCAGAGGTATGCGTATCTTTTAGCGTAATTTTAAAACTTTTTCGCTATGAGATATTTCATTACACTATTTATTATTGCCCTTTTTGGGTTTTCCGGCCCGGCCCAAAACGTGAATAAAAATATTCGATTTGTTCCCGAGTCTGAAGTGCCCGCACCCGTGCTCGAGAACCAAAAAATGTTTTTTCCGGGTAGCTTTGTCACTGCATGGCAGTTGCACCAGCTCGACCAACTGGATCGGCAAAATCGTGTTCGTTATCACGCCAAATACGAGAAAGATGGAAGACCGGGATATACCGCCACTTATCTGCCCAGCGGCTTGCTCGTCTTCAACTCAAAATTCATTACCAAGGAAAATATTCCCCAGGAGGTGCTCACGGAAATAGACCGACAAGCTGCCGACTTTGAGGTAAAGGAGACCAACTTGATCACGGTTTATAACCCTAAAAGACAGTTTTTTATGATAAAGTTATTGCACGGGCCCCAAAGCCAGTATCTCTTTTTTAATTCCAATGGGCAGAAAGTAGAGAAGGAAAGCCTCCCGGT
>CAYSLM010000090.1:0-221 GCA_964431895.1 uncultured Aequorivita sp. | reverse complement strand
GTCTTTGGGCCGTTCTGTGACCATAAAGCAGTTACAATTGAACCGAGAACGGCGCGCGATATTGCATTTTGTCGAATATTTAATTCCTTTATCCAATTTTTGGTCATTTCCTAATTTTTATTTGGAATAATGAAATAATTTGATTTAAATTAGCAGTATTCCAATAAAGAAATCAAATAAAATGAATTTCAGCATTAATAATAATAACAATAACGAGCTCC
>CAYSLM010000089.1:5108-11043 GCA_964431895.1 uncultured Aequorivita sp. | reverse complement strand
GGTTTTTCATAACGAAGACCTGTTGGCTGGCGTAAACGCCATCATCCACCCAAAGGTGGCCGCCCATTTTCAGGAGTGGCTCAAGCAACAACAGGCACCTTATGTAATCAAGGAGGCCGCTATCCTCTTTGAGAGCGGAAGCTACAAATCATGCGATCTCATTTTATTGGTCACCGCGCCTAAGAGTATTAGGATTGAAAGGGTTAAGGCCCGTGACCAAATTTCCGAAGCCGAGATTACAAGCCGTATGGAAAACCAATGGAGCGATGAAAAAAAGCGGAAATTGGCAGATATGACCATAGAAAATATTGACCTCTCCAACACACAACGGCAGGTTCACCGTATTCATTCCATCCTAAGCGGAGCCTGAGCCCAAGCCTGTGTTAACATTTGGTTAAATGGCCAAGCGACTAAATGTTAAAATCTTACTTTTGGGATATGAATAAAAAGCTATTCGTATTGCTCATAGCGCTCATGAGCCTCTCGTTATTGGGGATAGTATTTGTTCAAGGGTATTGGATTTCCAATGCCTACCGGACCAAGGCCGATCAATTTACCATCAATGCCAAACAGGTGCTGCTGTCTGTAGCAAGGGAAATAAAGTTGAAGGAAACCGAGACTTATTACCAATTGTACATCCCATATGTTGACAGTATCGAAATTCCCGATAATGTAAGCTTTACCGAATTGGCTTATAAATTCCAGAACAAGGCTACCAATGAGACCTATGTTTTTACCGATGGCATTTTGGAGCAGGACTATAAGCTCTCTACCGGCCTTCTTGACGATGGGGCAGACAGTATACAGTTTAGGAAGCTGACCAACAGGAAGACCAAAATCAAGATAAGTGAAGGTATAGATGGCGTAGTCACCACCGAATCACGGGTAGAATCCTTTTCACGGATGAAGGATTATGAGCAGAAGCAATTTGAAAGTTTCGTAAGTAATATTACCTCGCTGGTTCCCATCTATAAACGGGTAAGTGCGGATGAAATTGAAAAAGCGATAAGAAACGAACTGCGGGAAAGAGGTTTGAAATCAAATTTTGAATTTGCCGTTTACAGTAATAACCTGGAAACCAAGGTGCGTTCAAAAAATTATAAGTACGAGGAAGCAAGCACTTATAAAGTACCGCTCTTTGACAGTGAGAATAAAACCAATTATGAGCTCTACGTAAATTTTTACGGAAAGGAAAAATTGGTGCTCAACGGAATTTTAGGGATGGCCATCCTCTCCTTGGTCTTTACGGCCGTGATTGTCTTGGCCTATTCCAGCGCCATTTCGCAAATATATAAGCAACGGCAGATATCGCAGATCAAAAGCGACTTTATCAACAATATGACGCACGAGTTCAAGACCCCCATCGCCACCATTAACCTGGCGCTTGATTCCCTTAGAAATCCCAAGATAAAAGACAACCGGGATTTTCTGGAGCGCTATCTCAACATGATACGTGAAGAGAACAAACGGATGCACGCCCAGGTAGAAAACGTGCTCCGTATTTCAAAACTTGAGAAAAACGAGCTGGACCTTCCCAAGGAACGCGTAGACCTGCACGCTGTTATTGAAGACGCCATCTCGCACGTAAGCCTGATAGTGGAAGACAGGGGAGGCTATGTAAAAACACACCTGGGAGCATTGCAATCTGCCGTTTTGGCCAACGAGTCGCATTTGTGCAATGTTATCGTCAACTTGCTTGACAATGCCATAAAATATTCAGAAGAGGAGCCCAAAATTGACATATATACCGAAAATGCAAAGAACAGTGTCATCCTTAAAATCCGCGATCAGGGGATGGGCATGAGCAAACCGGTACAAAAGAGAATATTTGAAAAATTTTATCGCGAGCATACCGGCAACGTCCACAATGTAAAAGGCCACGGCCTGGGTCTTGCTTACGTAAAACGTATATTGGACGATCACGATGCCGAAATATACGTAGAAAGCGAAAAAGGTAAAGGCAGTACATTTATTGTGAAACTACACTTAATATCTTAAAATTATGGAAACTGAGAACAAAAAAATCTTACTGGTTGAAGATGATCCCAACTTCGGAACAGTTTTAAAAGACTATCTGGCAATAAACGACTATGACGTTACCCACGCCAAAAATGGGATGGAAGGATTTGAAAAATTTAAAAAGGACGATTTTGACCTTTGCATCCTCGATGTGATGATGCCGTATAAAGATGGCTTCACCCTGGCCAAGGAAATACGTGAAAAAAACGAGGACATCCCCATCATATTCCTTACCGCCAAAGCCATGAAGGAAGACGTGCTGAAGGGCTATAAGGTTGGAGCCGATGATTATCTCAACAAACCTTTTGACAGTGAGGTGCTATTAATGAAAATAAAGGCCATCATCCAACGCAAGGCCACCGATTCCATTGCAGACAGCAAACAGTTTGAATTTGAAATCGGCAACTTCCACCTAAACTCAAAACTCCGGTTTTTGACCTATAAAAAGGAGAGCCCCATCAAGCTTTCTCCCAAGGAAAACGAACTGCTCAGGTTGCTGGCCCTGCACAAGAACGACCTGATGCCCCGGGAACTGGCCCTTACCAAGATTTGGAGGGACGACAACTACTTTACCTCCCGAAGTATGGATGTATATATCGCCAAGCTACGTAAATATTTGAGTAAAGACGATGGCGTTGAGATCATCAATATCCACGGTGAAGGTTTCCGCCTGGTAGTGAAGGATGAGGTTGACAACTAGTAGTGGGTGCCTGTTTATTTTAAAATGATTTAAGTGTAAAAAAACGCCTTTAAGAGGCGTTTTTTTCATTTATATACCGAAGAATTTCCTCGGGTTCCGTTTGATAATGGAACCATTTAATGGCATCATTTTTCTTGAACCAGGTATTCTGTCTTTTGGCAAAACGGCGGGTATTTTTCTTTATTTCAGAAATGGCCTCTTCAAGACCCAGCTTTCCATCAAAATAATCAAATAGCTCCCGATAGCCTACCGTTTGTAGCGCATTTCTATTCCTGTGGCCATAAAGAGTCTTGGCTTCCTCCACCAAGCCGTGGGCCACCATTTGGTCCACCCGGTTGTTTATGCGCCGGTAAACGGTATCTCGGGGCGCATCCAGCCCGATAAAGACAGTTTCAAAGAGCCGAGACGCAAATTTTCCCTTTCGGAAAAAGGAAAAGGGTTGCCCCGTGGCCCTAATAATTTCGAGTGCCCGCAGCACCCTATGCGGATTTTGGACGTCAGCTTCTTCAAAATATTCCGGATCTTTCCGCTCCAATTCCCTTTGAAGGGGAGAAAGTCCTCTTTCGGCCAGTTCAGTTTTTAAGCCTTCCCTAAAATGCGAAGGTATCTCGGGGAAAGTATCCAGGCCTTTTACCACGGCATCTACATAAAGCCCTGACCCGCCTACCATGACCACTTTGTCGTGATTTTTGAAAAGCATCTTCAGTTTTGATAGTGCTTCCGTTTCAAAATCGCCTACAGAATAATCGTCAAATATACTTCTGGTCTGGATGAAGTGATGGGGAACGGCGGCCAGCTCTTGGGCAGAAGGTACGGCCGTGCCAATACGCATTTCCTTAAAAATCTGTCGTGAATCGGCTGATATGATTTCGGTTTTATGGGCTTGGGCCAGCTTAATGGCCATGGCAGTCTTGCCAATTGCGGTGGGGCCCACCACGCAGATCAAGATAGGATTGTGTGGCGCCATTAATCTGTCTGGTTTAGTTCGGGGTGCAGCTCATACCCACATTTATGGCAAAAATTGGCATCATCCCTATGTCGTCTGGCTCCACAGTTTCTGCAAGATTGGGTATTGACATGAACATATTCATCACGATCCCTTCTGGCATATTGGGCACTTACTATGCCGGTGGGAACGGCAATGACCCCGTACCCCAATATCATGATAAGCGTGGCCAAAAATTGTCCTGCGGGGGTTACAGGGGCAATATCGCCAAAGCCTACGGTGGTCAGCGTTACTATGCACCAATACACGCTTACGGGAATGCTTTTAAACCCACTTTCCTCTCCCTCGATGAGATACATCAAGGTACCGGCAATTATGGCAACAATAAGAACGGCAAAAATAAAGATGAAAATCTTGGCGCGGCTTTCTATCAGGGCCTTTTTCAATTTGTTGCCCTCGCCAATGTAGCGGGTAATCTTTAAAATTCTAAAGACCCGCAACAGGCGCAAGGCGCGTAGGGTAAGTAGGTAGTTGCTGCCCACAAGTATAAAGGAAAGGTAGAGCGGAATAGTAGAAAGCAAATCTATAATGCCGTAGAAGCTAAAAATATAAGACCAGGGTTTTTTTACGGTAATGATCCTGGCGATATATTCAATGGTAAAAAATATGGTAATGACCCATTCTATCACGTAGAACAACCGATGGAATTGCAGGTCTATAGACTTGACGCTTTCCAACATCACGGTGAGTACGCTCAGGAGAATCAATATGAGCAGGACGATGTCAAAAAGTCTTCCCAAGGGGGTATCTGCTTCATAAATTATCTCGTGAAGCCGATATTTCCAGGAAGTCTTTTCCGATGGTTTCAAATGCCAGGTTTTATTTAAGTGACTAAATTAAGCAACTTTGGCCTATTTGTTATTATCTGAAGGAAGGTTTACCGTTTTCAGTACTTTTTTGCGGCCAAGATAACTATGTATGATGTGCTGGGCATCCATACTGTTGGGCGTAGGATGGACAATGGATTTCAAAATTTGCCGATTGGTGATCTGGTAGTTTAGGTTATAATACCCATAGCCTCTATACTGCCCGTTTTCAAGCCAGATTACGGAGCGTTCCTCAATTTCCCGTCCACGGTCTATGATCAGCTTGTTCTGGTTTTGATAACTGCAGTTTTCCAAAAATGCCCTGACCCGCTTATTATATTCAGAGGAAGGCTCGTCCCTATTGCAGGCGCAGGGGGTGGCCGGGCTCTGGCAAGGGGCCGATTCGACCTTGGCCAGACCGTTTAAGACGGGGCAAAGCTGGTATTCTTCAGTAATCTTAGTCAGAGTTTGCCGGGCCTTTTGGTAATTGCCGAAGGTAATAATGGCTTTTTTGCGTCGGTCGGCCTTTTCAATCTGTAAATGGATATACCCTTCATTGTCAAGGTAGGTAGTTAGTTGGTGCGTAAACAAATTGCGCTGGAAGGAGCGGTTGTATACGGGGCGGTTGCGTTTTATTTCCTCATATTCCTTGAGCATGGCAATCAACTCACTTCCGGTTTTTTCAAAAGTGACCGAATTTACCTCCAGTTGTATTCTTTTTGACTTTCGGTTGTCATTGGTAAAGTGCTGGGTAAGGCGTTTTTTGATGTTTTTGCTTTTCCCGATATAGATGATATTGCCCTGGGGGTCGTGCATATAATAAACCCCTGTTTCGGATGGGGCAGTTGCTAGAATTTCCAGGTGTTTGGCCTTTATCGTCTTTTTGGGCTCCTTGCGAAGGGTTTCCTTGATGATTTCCTTGGAGGTATCCCTGGCCAGCAATAGCTTAAATAGCGCGAGCGTTGCCCGGGCATCGCCCTGTGCCCTATGGCGGTCGCTGAGGGGAATGCCAAGGGACCGCACCAATTTCCCCAAACTATACGATGGCATATCGGGGATCAGTTTTTTTGAAAGTTCTACCGTACACAGTGACTCGCGTTCAAAAGGGTAACCCAGCCGTTCAAATTCAGTGGTGAGGATACGGTTGTCAAAGAGCGCGTTGTGGGCCACGGTTATACAGCCATCGGTTATTTCGATGATGCGCTTGGCCACTTCATAAAATTTTGGCGCTTGCCGCAGCATCTCATTGTTGATACCCGTAAGGTTGGCCACAAAAGGCTGAATAGGTCTTTCGGGATTGATTAGACTTGAAAATTGATCGACCACCTGGTGGCCATCAAACCTGTAGATTGCAATCTCGGTAATTCCTTCCTCATTGTATTTTCCGCCGGTGGTCTCTATATC
>CAYSLM010000089.1:0-5008 GCA_964431895.1 uncultured Aequorivita sp. | reverse complement strand
GGGTAGTCGCCGCTCATTCCCATGCTCAGGTAACGAAAGTCCATGGTTGGAAATTGCTCTTTGAATTCCCCAAAAATGGTCTTGAGTTTTTTGAATTCGTCTGAAATCTGGTCGCGGTCATCGGTAAAGGATGCCATGCCCATAAGGCCCAGCACTTTTACGTTTTTCATATTTTTGAATTCTTCGGAAGTCAAAAGGGACTGGGCCTGCTCACGGTGCATCCCGAATTTGCTCTCTTCCTCAGCTATCTTTATCTGAAGCAGGCAGTTGATGGTACGCTCGTTTTTTTTGGCCTGTTTGTCAATTTCTTTCAGAAGTTTTAAGCTATCAACAGATTCTATCAGGCTTACGAAAGGCGCCATATATTTTACCTTATTGCGCTGTACGTGTCCTATCATGTGCCATTGCACATCTTGGGGCATTTTGGGCCATTTGGCCTCCATTTCCTGCACTTTGTTTTCGCCAAAAATGCGCTGGCCGGCATCATAGGCCTCCATGAGGTCGCTGATGGGCTTGGTTTTGGAAACGGCTACCAGGGTAACATGGGCTGGTAGTTCCTTCTTGATTTTCTTTAGATTTTCAGCAATCGACATATCAATTTTCATTTTTATCTTCAAAATTCATATACCGTAACGCCACTGCGCAATTTGGGCTCTATATAGGTGCTCTTGGGAGGCATTTTCAGGCCTTGGTCGGCAATTTGTTTTATTTCGAGGGGGGTTACGGGCAACAGGCCAAAACCCACCGCAAAGAGTCCGGCATCAACGGCGGTTTGTACATAGGCCAGGTCTTTTTTGCCGTGCGAGTATTCTATTCGGTGGTCGTTGCGTAGATCTTCAATTCCCAAGATGGGTTTCAGGATGGTAACATAGAGTATTTGTGTATCGAGGGCATCGAGGGCATTGTTTATTTCATATTTCGTTTTGCGAAGATACAAGGAATAATATTCGCCGTCAAGATACATACTGAAATGGTGTTTTATGGAGGGCTTGTAATATTCCGAACCACGGTTTTCTATTCGGAAATGGGCATCGAGCTTTATAAGAAATTCCTCTTTTTCAAGACCGTTCAGGTCCTTTACCAACCTATTGAATTCATATATTTTCAAATTGCTCTCAGGAATGAGATAGCTCATAAAGAAGTTGTAGGTTTCCCGGCCGGTGTGGTTGGCATTGGCTTTTTTCAAATCTTGAGCCAACAGATATGACGAGGCGGTACGGTGGTGGCCATCGGCGATATAGAGGGCAGGCATTTGGGCATAGATTGCTTCAATTTGCCCCAGTATCTCGGGATCGTCTACGTTCCAAAGATAATGGGTGTCTCTATAGGTGGTTGTAAACTCATATTCGGCCCGGGTTTGCATCACCTGGTTTATTATGGCCTTCAGATCTGGGTTATCAGGGTAGGTGAGCAGTACGGCTTCGGCGTTGAACCCCACCGTTTTCAGGTATTCCTTTAAGCCTACCTCGCGGAATTCAAGGGTGTCTTCGTGTTTTTTTATGAGGCCCTCGGCATAATCCTCTACACTGGCCGCGCCCACAATGCCCTGAAACTCGAGCCCATCGCGATTAACGATTTTATAGATATAGAAACACGGCCGCTCGTCCTGGATAAAGATTCCGTCCTCCTTAAATTCTTGGTAGCGGTTGCGCACCAGGCCGTAGCGTTCCTCGCCCGAAATCTCTTTTTGAAACTTGTAGCCGGGGTTCACAATATGCAAGAAGGAGAAGGGGTTGTCGCGCAGGCGCGATTCTATCTGCATGGCCGTATAGCTTTGGTAGGAGCGGGCCGCAAGCAGACTTACCTTATCCCGCGTGGGTCTTACAGCTCTAAAGGGGATTATCTTGGCCATCTGCTAAAGTGTCTCGGTGCTATTTGGGAGGTGATTGGTCTATTTTTTTGAAAACATAGGGGCTACCACTTCCGCCTTCCGGTTTTCGGAATAATCATAAAAGCCCTCGCCGCTCTTGGCACCTAGTTTTCCTGCGGTTACCATATTTACCAACAGGGGGCAGGGAGCATATTTCGGATTCTTGAAGCCATCATACATAACATTCAGTATAGAAAGGCATACATCCAGCCCTATAAAGTCTGCCAGGGCCAAGGGCCCCATAGGGTGTGCCATTCCCAGTTTCATGACCGTGTCAATTTCCTCAACTCCGGCCACGCCGTTGTAGAGCGTTTCTATAGCCTCATTTATCATGGGCATGAGGATACGATTGGCTACAAACCCGGGGTAGTCATTCACTTCTACCGGTACCTTGTTCAGTTTGGTTGAGAGTTCTTCCACGATGCGGTACGTTTCGGTGCTGGTGCTGTAGCCTTTTATTATTTCCACCAACTTCATCACGGGCACGGGGTTCATAAAATGCATTCCAATGACCTTATCGGGCCGTGTAGTGGCCGCGGCGATCTGGGTGATGGAGATGGAGGAGGTATTGCTGGCCAAAATGGTATCGGGCCCGCAAAACGAATCCAGGTCGGAAAATATCTTCAATTTCAATTCCACATTCTCCGTGGCAGCCTCTACTACCAGGCCAGTGCCTTTTACTCCCTCTTCAAGGCTGGTGAAGGAGGTGATATTGTTGAGGGTTTGGGTTTTGTCTGCTTCCGAAATCTTTTCCTTGGCAACCATCCTGTCCAGGTTTTTGGCAATGGTGGCCAGGCCCTTGTCAAGGGAGGCCTGATGGATGTCGATAAGGTTTACTTGATAACCGAACTGCGCAAAGGTGTGGGCAATCCCGTTGCCCATGGTTCCAGCGCCTATTACTGCTATGTTTTTCATTTGGTTTACTTAATGTTTTAGAATTTACTCAATATGGATAGGGGGTTTTCGGCTATTGGAAACATTAAAGCCGCTTAAAATTTTCGATGACCAGCATGGCTACCCGCAGGGCCTCGCTACCTTGCCGTAGCGAAACTTCGGGAGTGCGGTCTGCCTTGATGGCTTGGGCAAAACTTTCCAGCTCGTCCAGAATGGCGTTGTTGGGCTCGATCTTTGGGTTTTCAAAATATATCTGTTTTTTGATGCCTTCGGCATTGGTCAGGACCATGGCAAAATCGTCGGGATTGTCGGGGGCGTCCTTCATTTTGACCACTTCGCATTTCTTTTCCAAGAAATCGACCGAGATGTAGGCATCGCGTTGGAAAAATCTGGCCTTGCGCATTTTTTTGAGCGAAATGCGGCTGGCCGTAAGATTGGCCACGCAACCATTTTCAAACTCTATACGGGCATTGGCTATATCTGGGGTTTCGCTGATGACGGAAACTCCGCTCGAGCTTACCGCCTTGACCTTGCTCTTCACCACGCTCAAGATCACGTCTATATCGTGGATCATCAGGTCCAGTACTACCGAAACATCGGTGCCGCGGGGGTTGAACTCGGCCAGCCGGTGGGTCTCGATAAACATGGGGTTTTGGATCTTGTTTTTTACGGCCTGGAAGGCGGGATTGAAACGCTCTACCTGGCCCACTTGGCCACGCACCTTCTTTTCGGCAGCCAGGTCGCGGATGCGTTCGGCTTCCTCGACGGTCTGGGTTATGGGTTTTTCTATGAACAGATGCTTACCGGCCTTGATCACCTTTTCGGCACATTCAAAATGTTTGCTGGTGGGCGTTACCACTACTATCATCTCGCTGGCGGCTATAAGGCTTTCCATAGAGGGGAAGCTTTTGTAGCCCAATTGGGCCTCTATCTGGTGCGAAGCTTCGGGGTCGGCATCATAAAAGCCCACGAGTTCATATTTTGTGGACTGTTGTAACAGTTTTAAATGAATTTTCCCCAAGTGCCCGGCACCCAGGACTCCCGCTTTTATCATTGGCGTGTTTTTGACAAAGGTACGGGTTTCGGCAGAAAGTATAAAAGGATGGCCCCCCGGTTTAAAAAGTTATTTATGCGGGCCGGGTTGTGCCGTGCCAACAAATTTGGTTACTTTGTAGGGAAAAATAGCCCGTCTCCAAAATATAATTTCTATAACCGTGAAAGACACCTATACGCACCAGGGAATGCGCAAGAAATTGGTAGCAACCCTTGAAAGAAAAGGGATTGCCGATGAAAATGTACTACAGGCCATAGGCAAGGTGCCCCGGCACCTTTTTATGGACTCGGGCTTTGTGGACCACGCTTATGTGGACAAGGCCTTCCCCATTGCGGCAGACCAGACCATCTCGCAGCCATATACCGTTGCGCGGCAGACGGAACTTCTGGAAGTTGAAAAGGGCGATAAGATACTCGAGATAGGCACGGGAAGTGGCTACCAGGCGGCCGTCCTTCTTGAAATGGGTGCCGTATTGTACACCATTGAACGGCAGAACGAGCTTTTCAAAAAAACCAGCCGGTTTTTGCCCAAATTGGGATACAAACCCAAGCGAATGGTTTTTGGCGATGGCTATGAAGGCCTGGAGGAGGAGGCCCCCTACGACGGGATCATCGTAACTGCCGGAGCGCCTTATGTACCCAAACCCTTGTTGGCCCAATTGAAGGTGGGCGGTAAATTGGTGATTCCCGTGGGCAAAATAACACAGATAATGACGGTTTTTCTTCGAAAATCGGAAAAGGAATTTGTAAAGGAAGAGTACGGGGAATTCCGGTTTGTACCGCTTTTGGGCGACAGAAACTAAAGCTTTAAATGATATATTTTAACTTGTTGGAAAAAAGTTAGTTAAATATGGCGTTTTGGAATATTTCCATGCTGTTTTTGGCTCTATTTTTTAGCGAAAATTGCTCTCAGTTACTTTTTAAAAATTCCGACAGCTCGTCCATGGACTCCTGGGCGGCTTCTTCATCGTACTTGAGCAGATAATGTTTTTTTCCGAAGAAAGGAATGTATCTATAATATTTTCCTTTCTCGAGACTTTCCACGTCAAAACCATGATAGGCATCGGCATATACTTTTATGGTCACATTTTCTGCCACCATATATTTCAAAATATCCTCAACCTTTACGATCCGGTCTTTTCCGCCGGTAAGTACCAGGACGGGGATTTTTGGCCTTAATGGAATTTCATA
>CAYSLM010000088.1:0-11089 GCA_964431895.1 uncultured Aequorivita sp. | reverse complement strand
TCCAGATCTTCGGTGAGAACGCCAGCACCGTAAAACGATTGATCAAGGAATAATCCGAGTCATTTTATTTGATTGATAAAGAAGAGGCCGACACATTGTGTCGGCTTCTTTTTATTTGAAAATCATTTATCATAAGATATTTTTTTTGATTTTAAAGTTCTGATAATCAGTTCTAAATATATCTTGTTAAACTTTTTGTAAAAAAAGGTTAAACAAAAATGTTGCTTTCTTACTTTTACTCCTGAATCAAAAAACTATTCATTATGAAAAAAATGTTACTAAGTATGGTCTTTCTATTTGGAGCCATGCAACTAATTGCACAAACCGCGCGTGTACAAGTGATACACAACTCAGCCGATGCAGCTGCAGCCGAAGTAGATGTCTATATCAATTCTGATCTGGCTCTTGATGATTTTGCCTTTAGAACCGCCACACCCTTTTTAGATCTTCCTGCCGGGGTGGAAATTAACATTGGTATTGCTCCCGGAAATAGTACCAGTGTAGGCGATGTTCTTTTGACAGTTCCCGTTACTCTTACTGAAAATGAAAAATATATAGTGGTGGCTGATGGAATTGTAAGTCCAACGGGATACAATCCGGCACCGCCACTAAGTTTAAGAGTGTTTCCGATGGCTCGTGAGGCTGCAAACAATTCTTCCAATGTGGATGTTCTGGTACATCACGGATCAACCGACGCGCCAACTGTAGACGTTGTGGAAACCGGCCAGGGAGCAGGGGTGATTGTAGATGATATCTCTTATACCGAATTTCAGGGGTATTTGGAATTGCCGCCCGCCGATTACACCCTCGATATCACCGATGCATCCGGAACGGTTACCGTAGCCAGATACCAAGCCCCACTTGCTACTCTAGGTTTGGAAGGCGCTGCATTGACAGTTTTGGCCTCAGGATTTTTCGATCCATCTCAAAATTCAAACGGTCCTGCCTTTGGTCTATTTGTAGCTACTGCACTAGGGGGTGACTTGTTACCTCTTCCTGCAGTTCCATTAAGTGTATCCGATTTTGATAAAGCAAACTTTACACTTTATCCAAATCCGGTGCTAAATGAAGTCAACATTCAGGCGCCAGGCTTTGATTTGACGAACTATTCCGTATCCATCGTCGATATGGCGGGCCGTACGCTGTATGTTTCGTCACTTAAGGCGGAGGCAATACCGGTGGATGCATTGAAAAATGGAGTTTATATCCTGAATATTCTTGATGGATCAAAACCGGTGGTAACCAAAAGATTTGTCAAGAAGTAGTTTAAATATGTTGGTTAAATTGAAAAACCCCGAGAAACTGATCCTCGGGGTTTTTTTCTTTAACCAAGTTAATATTAATCATCTGCCAAGTCTTCCAAAGTCTTTACCCTATCAAGGGTGCTCCGAATATCCGATGCTTGTTTTTGAAGGGTAGTTTCCAGATTGGGCGGAAAGGAATGTTCTTCCAGTTTTTCCTGATACTCCTCCCAGCTCGCCTTTTCGCCACGGATGCATTCCTCAAGTACGGCCTCATCGGTATTGCCCGAGACGGCACTTTTTATGTCTATCCAAGTTCGGTGAAGGTCGCCGGTAAAGCTGCCACTCTCTTTAGGTTCCTCGTTCAGGTTTCTGATCTCGCGGTCCAATTCGGTGGCAAAACGGCTACGCTGGCGGGCCTGTTGCTGCAAAAAGTTTTTTAGGTTGGCATTTTTGGCATTTTCCATAGCATTGGTAAATCCTTTCTCGGCATCGAGATTTTTCTCCAACAGGGCCTGAAGATTGTCTACAATTTCCTTATGGATTTTTTCATCTGCTTTTTCTTTTGTTGTTTTCATAGCTGTTTCGTTTTAAAGTTTTTACTAAAATAATTGCAATGGCCAAATTCGGTTCTTATAATTTTCACAATTGAGAAGGGTTTAACGAAAAATTTTCGAACCTTTATGTTTTTGATCTAAAGCAATTAAGACATCCTCCGGAATTTGAAAAAACTTTAATCTTTATTTTTATGGACATTCGCTCTAATGAACCTTTTTGGTTGGTTAAAAATTCCCTTCCCCAAAGTTACCCTTCCCTAAAAATCAATTTGAAGGCCGATGCTTTGATCATTGGCGGGGGAATTACGGGCGCTCTGATCGCCTATCAATTAATAGAAAAGGGCGTAAAAACCATCTTGGTGGACCGCCGTGATGTGTGCCATGGAAGCACGGCGGCGAGTACCTCGATTCTTCAATATGAAATAGATGTGCCCCTCCATAAACTGATTGATCAAGTAGGGCTCACTGCTGCCGTGACCAGTTACCAAAGTTGTAAAAAGGCTATTTTTCGCTTAGGGGATATCGCAAAGGAAATAAAAAGCCCCTGCGGTTTTGAGGAGACTACAAGTGTTTATTTTTCCTCCTCACAAAGGAAGGTTGCATTTTTGGAAAATGAATTTAAAGCGCGGAAACAGCACGGTTTTAAAGTGAAATGGCTCACCGGGGAACAATTGCAAGTACTTGGACTAAATGCCTATGCGGCCATAGAATCAAAGGCTTCCGCCGTGCTAGATGTATATGTGCTTGCCAATGATCTGCTGAATTATTGTGCTTCAAAGGGAATGCAGATTTATGACCGCACCGAGATTGCCGAAATATCACCAGAGGGCCAACAGCTGGTGGCTAAAACGGCCACCGGTTTTCAGATTTTGGTGAATGACGTGATCCACTGCACGGGTTATGAAAGCGTAAATACCTTAAAAGATGATGTGGTTGCGCTCAAAAGTACTTACGCTCTGGCTTCCGAAGCATTTGCGGAAATTCCCAAGGTTTTTTACAAGCGTGTTTTTTGGAATACCGATGACCCTTATCTCTATTTTAGGGGCACGCCAGATAACCGGATTATTATGGGCGGGGGCGATGAGAATTTTAAAAACGCCAAATTAAGGGACAAGCTCCTTCCGAAAAAAGAAAAATATTTGCATAAAAAATTTAATCAATGCTTTCCCGATATCCAATTTACGCCCGATTACTCCTGGGCCGGTACTTTTGGCGAAACCGAGGATGGGCTACCTTATTTTGGGAAACCAGACCCAAAGCGCAACGAACATTATATTCTGGGGTTCGGCGGAAACGGGATCACTTTCAGCGTGATGGGGATGGAGGCCATAGTGCATTCCTTAAAAAATACCCCGCATTCCTACCTCGAATATTATAAGTTTAACAGATAGAATGGGGAAAGCCGCCAATTTGCTGTGCCTGGCCGGGATGTTAATTCTATTTTAAATTCTTGAAGTTTTGGTGTTTAATGGGTAATTTACTGTTTCACAAAATTTACTGTTATGAAAAAGGAAGAAAAAGAATTGGAAAGAGGAAAACAGGCCAAGAAAGAACAGGCCATCAATAAAAGCGCCACCCAGGGCGAGGAGATAAACCATCAGCAGAAGGAGCGAAAAGAGAAGCACCAGCCTCGCGATACGGCATAGAAAGATATCAAGTTTTATTCTTCGGAATAGGAGCCGCAGCCTTTATAGGTTGTGAAATCTTCCGCCCCGGTTTTCACAGATACTTTTACGCTGTGGGTCATTGCCTTTCCGCTCATACCGGTACATTTTTCCTCGGTAATGGCAACTTTAATGGTGCTCTTATCCGAAGTTGCCTGAAAGATGGTGGTATTGCCGGCCACCTCTGGTTTTGGGGTGGGTAGATCAATGGCTTTTTGGGCGTTGTTGGCAGTTTCAAAATGGATATTTTCGGCATTGATGGCTACACTCCAAAAGGGTTCGCCACCGCTTCCCTTAAAAGTTTTGGAGGAAGTGTTTTCTTTTTGCGGAATGGTATCTATTCTGTTTTGGTTATATTCCATGGTAGACCGTGTTTCTGCGGGGGTTATGGGTTTGGTCTTTTCAGCAGATGGGTTTTTGCAGGCCACCAAGGCCATAATCAGCATAATTGATAATCCTCTCCAGTAAATTGCCATGATTAATGTTTTTTCAGTTTTAGTAAATCTATAAAAAAGAAGAAGGCCTTGGCTGTTACTTAATCATATTTTAACATTCCCCTGGTTTCGGAAACCGTTAATTTGCAGCTACCGGTTGAAGCCATCAATTATTTTGTTTTCCGAAAAAAAATCTATGGTGCCACCAGGCGTTTTACGACTTTGGGAACGCCGGTGGAGGCTTTTTCGGCAAAGACCGTTATCCTTTTCTCATTAAAAATAGATGGTTTTGGGTCGACAAAATAGATGGGAACCTCGGGCCTGGCGTACTGGATTAGGCCGGCGGCCGGATAAACCTGCATAGAGGTACCCACGATGATTAGGGCATCGGCTCTTTCAACCTCAGCGGCGGCAACCTCGATCATGGGCACCATTTCGCCAAACCAGACTATGTGGGGCCGCAGCTGGTGATTGTTTTCGCAGCAGTCGCCTATATTCAAATCATCTTTCCAATCCAGGACCAAGTTTTCATCAAAGGTAGACCGCGCTTTTAAAAGCTCGCCGTGAAGGTGGATAACCTTGCTGCTTCCGGCCCGCTCGTGGAGGTCGTCTACGTTTTGGGTAATGACGGTCACCTCGTGGTGTTCTTCAAGTGCTGCCAGGGCTTGGTGTGCTTTGTTGGGCTTTACGGTCAACAGTTGGCGCCGCCGCTGGTTGTAAAAATCGAGAACTACTTCGGGGTTTTTGCGGAATCCTTCTGGCGAGGCCACTGCCATCACGTCGTGGCCTTCCCACAACCCGTCGCTGTCGCGAAAAGTTTTGATCCCGCTTTCTGCACTAACGCCAGCTCCTGTCAATACTGCAATCTTCATCTGTGTGTTATTTGCTTACGAAGTTATTTAAAAATTACGGGTTTGGAAAAGCGGCTTTTAAAACCATATCTTTTATCTTAGCCAACTTGGATTTGAGTTGGAACCTGGAAATCCCTTAACCCAATAACCGAATTTCCCCCGCTTTGGACTTTGCCTTGTTTAAATACCTACAAACCTACCTCACCGAGCGCCGAAAGGAGCTCTTTCAGCAGGTTTTGGCCCAACGTACCCGCCATTTCACCGTGGCCACGGAAGATGTTTACCAGCTGCACAACACCAGTGCGGTAATGCGTACCTGCGATGTTTTCGGCATACAGGACCTGCACGTGGTGGAAGAGCGGCTCGGCAAGCGGGTGGATAAGGAGATTGCCATGGGCGCACAAAAATGGGTAAGTTTAAAGCGTTATAATTCGGTAACTGAATGTATCAAAAATTTGAAGGATAGCGGTTACCAGATCATCGCCACCACGCCGCACAACAGTTCTACACTGCTTCACCAGTTTGATGTTTCCAAAAAAAGTGCTTTTTTCTTCGGAAAGGAGAGCTACGGTCTGAGCAAAACGGTGATGGAGGCGGCCGATGGTTTTTTGAAAATCCCGATGTACGGCTTTACCGAAAGTTTGAACATCTCGGTTTCCGCCGCCATTATATTACAGAGCGTGGTTTCAAAACTGAAGCAAAGTGCGACGGATTGGCGACTTTCGGAAGAAGAAAAATTTCAGATTGAGATGGAGTGGATGAAAAAAACCATAAAGTCTTCCGAAGAAATCATTGAAAGATATTATCGGGAAAATCCAAACTAACTGAAACGCCCAGCTTTAAAATTGTTAATAGTTAATAATAAATCGTCAATCGTTTATCAAAATGAAACTCGTCTTCGCCACCCATAACAGAAACAAATTCACCGAGGTTAAAACCATGCTCCCGCACCATATTGAACTGCTTAGCCTCGACGATATCGGCTGCACCGAAGATATCGAGGAAACGGCTGAAACTATTGAGGGCAACGCCATATTGAAAGCGGATTATGTACGGAAAAAATATAATTTGAACTGCTTTGCCGATGATACCGGGCTCGAGGTGAAATCGTTGAACAATGCGCCAGGGGTTTACAGCGCGCGCTATGCCGGAGACCTTCACGATTCGGGTGCAAATATGAAAAAACTCTTGAAAAACCTGGAGGGGCATCACGACCGAAGCGCCAGGTTCAAGACCGCCATCGCCTTGCACCTGGAGCACGAGGAGGTGATGTTTTTGGGAATTTGCGAAGGTGAGATCACCAAGGCGCCCCGCGGTGATTCCGGCTTTGGCTACGACCCGATTTTTCAGCCGAAAGGCTTCGATAAAACCTTTGCCGAAATGACCTTGACCCAAAAAAGCCAAATTGGCCACCGCGGCAAGGCCATGCGGCAATTGATTGATTATCTTTCGGTGTGAGTCGCCTTGGGCGACCCCCTGTAAACAGTGGTATCCCATAATTAACAAAAATATACTTGTCTGCGGCAGGCCGGCAATAAACCATCTTGCCCATTTGCCAACTGGTAGTAAGGTGTATATTTATTTTATTTCAAAAAAAAATCGTCTCTGCTGTTGTCAGCTAAAAATTAAACACTACTTTTGCGCCCTCGAAAAAATCCCCAGGGTGGGGAAGTGCTACCGTGAAGCTGTCAGTTTTTATACGTCCAGTGGCTTCCCATTAGCACGCGTATAAAAACATATTTCAAAAAAATGACTGCATTCAAAGCACTCGGCCTGGAAGAGGATCTTCTAAAGGCCATTGCCGATATGGGTTTTGAGACCCCTTCGGAAGTACAACAAAAAACAATTCCCATTCTTTTGGAACGCGAGACCGATATGGTTTCGCTGGCCCAAACGGGCACGGGCAAAACGGCGGCCTTTGGCTTCCCCATGCTGCAAAAAATCGATGTGAAAAATCGCACAACGCAGGGGCTCATCCTTTCGCCCACGCGGGAGCTGTGCCTACAGATTACCAACGAGTTGATAAACTATGGCAAATACCTTCCCGGCCTGAACGTCACCGCCATATATGGTGGTGCCAGCATTAGCGACCAGGCCCGCCAGATAAAACGCGGCTCCCAAATAGTGGTGGCCACCCCGGGGCGGATGAAGGATATGATAGGCCGCGGAATGGTGGACATTTCGCAAATCGAGTACTGCGTGCTCGACGAGGCCGATGAAATGCTCAATATGGGCTTTTATGAAGATATAACCGAAATCCTCTCGCATACCCCAAAAGAGAAAAGTACCTGGCTCTTTAGCGCCACCATGCCCAAAGAGGTATCCAGTATTGCGAAGAAGTTTATGCATACGCCGGTAGAAATTACCGTTGGCACCAAAAACGTGGGTTCAGATCAGGTGTCGCACGAGTATTACTTGGTGAATGCCCGTGATCGTTACAACGCCCTTAAACGCCTGGCCGATGCCAACCCCGATATTTTTTCGGTGGTCTTTTGCCGCACCAAGCGCGACACCCAAAAGGTGGCCGAGCAGTTGATTGAGGACGGATATAATGCCGCGGCCCTCCACGGCGACTTGAGCCAGAACCAGCGCGATCTGGTGATGAAATCCTTTCGCAACCACCAAATACAGATGCTGGTGGCTACCGATGTGGCGGCCCGGGGTATTGATGTAGAGGATATTACCCACGTGATCAATTACCAGCTTCCCGATGAAATAGAGACCTATACCCACCGTAGTGGACGCACCGGCCGTGCCGGGAAGACCGGGGTTTCCATGGTTATCGTTTCCAAAAGTGAGGTGCGCAAGATCAAGAGTATCGAAAAGATTATCCAAAAGAAATTTGTTGCCAAGGAAATTCCATCGGGTATGGAAATCTGCGAAGTGCAGCTCTTCCATTTGGCAAACAGCATCAAGAATACCGCAATCAACAATGAGATTGCCCCCTATCTGCCAAACATCAATGAAGTGCTGGCCGATTTCTCCAAGGAAGAGCTTATCAAGAAAGTGTTTTCGGTAGAGTTTTCCAGGTTTTTCAATTATTATAAAAATGCCAAGGACCTCAATGTTTCGGGCGATAAGGGCGCTGCCCGTGAAGAAGATTCCAATAGCACACGTTATTTTATAAACATTGGTGCCAGGGACGACTTTAACTGGATGAGCCTAAAAGATTTCCTTCGCGACCTCTTGCAGCTCGGAAAGGATGATGTTTACAAGGTTGATGTAAAAGACAGTTTCTCGTTTTTCAATACCGACGACAAGCATCAGGAACTGGTCATGAGCATTTTTAGCGACTTTAAGTTGGACGGGAGACAGATCAATATTGAAATAAGTAAGGACACCGGCAAAAAGACTAAGGGCGGCGGCCGGGACCGCGGAAAAAGGCGCGGCCGAAGTGAAGGTGGTGACACCGGCGGCCGAAGGGCTTCAAAAAGACACGGCGGCGGCTTTGAAGGCGGCAAGCCAAAGTTTAAGGGCAAAAGCCGGCGAGCCAATCCTCGGCCAGAATCCAAGGGCACGGGCGGAAGACGTCGGCGGAAAGGTTGACAACCCAACGGCCCCAAAGATAAATTGGCGCCCGGGTGAAACATTCACCCTTTTCCAACGTCTATAATAAGTATATTTACGTGCCGGTTTCAAACTGGCACGTTATTTTTGTACCCATGGAAACCTTCGATTTTAGGCGAGACTATATTCTGGAAAATGAGCGTGCCAGGCTTAGGCCGTTATCGAGGGATGATATGGATGCCCTCCTTCCTTTTTCGCTCCGTGAGCCCGAGATATGGACCTTTTCGCAACAGCCCGCAAATGGCAAAAGAAATTTGGAAAGCTATCTGGCACAAGCCTTGCAGGAGAGGGTAGAGCAGAAAGCTTACCCCTTTATTGTCTATGACAAGCTGGTAGGGGAAGTGGCTGGAAGCACCCGGTTTTATGATTTTCAGCAAACCCACAACACTGTACAACTGGGCTATACCTGGTTTGGGAAAAAGTATCAAGGTACCGGCCTTAACAAACAATGCAAGCTCTTGATGCTCGAGTTTGCGTTTGAAAGGCTGGGGCT
Organism: uncultured Aequorivita sp.; assembly: GCA_964431895.1. Lineage (GTDB taxonomy): Bacteria > Bacteroidota > Bacteroidia > Flavobacteriales > Flavobacteriaceae > Aequorivita. The sequence continues at coordinate 2,282 of CAYSLM010000088.1, read as the reverse complement.
CGACAGGGTTGAATTCCGTGCCGATGCCAAAAATGCACGCAGTATTGCCGCTATGAAAAGCATAGGGTGCATCGAGGAAGGTATCCTTCGGAACAACTGCGCCGCCCCCAATGGCCGACGCGACAGTATAGTGTTGAGTATATTGAAAAACGAATGGTTGGGCGGAACCAGACAAAATTTGGAAACCAAGATTGAAAAGGAAAAGAAGCTTTCGCCCCGCTGAAATATTTCCTTATATTATGCCCAGATATGAGAAAGATTATCCTACTTTTTGCGCTACTTCTTGCTGCCCTGGTCTCCCAAGCTCAAGAAAATACAACGATTAAGGGTGTGGTTATGAACGACGCCAACGATAAGGTGCTCGAAAACGTAAACATAGTCAACCTCAATCAGGTCATTGGCACAACAACTAATGAAAAAGGCGAATTTGCCATCCGGGCCGCCGTTAACGACACGCTCTACTTTTCCTACCTCGGCTTTAAGTCGCTGCGGGTGCGGGTGACCAATGACTGGCTTAAGTTTGGCGATATCAAGGTTAAAATGACTGAACTGGGCATTGCCTTGGAGGAAGTGGTCATCAAGCCGGTCCAACTGACGGGCTATGTGGAAATTGACGCCAAATTGATTCCCGTTTATGATAATTACCGTTACCGTATTTCGGGGCTCAATAGTGGTTATGAGGGAGGAAGCCACCAGCCCGGTGCCGTGAGCAAGGTGCTGAGCTCCATCTTTAACCCCGCCGACTTTCTGTATAATGTCTTCGGAAAAAGACCCAAACAAATGCGCAAGTTGCGAAAGATGAAAGAAGACGATGAGATACGGAACTTGTTGCAGAGCAAGTTCGACAGGGAAACCTTAATGGCTGTGCTGCAACTGGAACGTGCCGATATTGATGAAATTCTCAACAAATGCAGTTATTCCAAAGACTTTATCCGCACGGCCAACGACCTGCAAATCCTCGATGCCATTAGTAGCTGCTATGAAGAATATAAGGTTTTGAACAGGGAGAAATGATTTTGGAATCGAAACGAAATCAAAACCTGCCTGCCGACAGGTCGAAAACGAATTGTGTAAGAGAATTGATTTTCCTTTGAAGGCGGGGTTTCGGTTTTAAAAGCCTTTGAGAACCCAACAGGTTTCCATTCTTGGTTTTTTAATTTTGATGAAATAGCCATCCTTTAAATTTTTAGTATCTTCCCAAGCTAAAACCTACAATACCAACTGGCTATGAAAAATTTCTACCTCCTTTTCCCACTTCTGGCTTCCCAACTTGCTTTTTCGCAGATCCGTTTTCAGAATCTTCCGGAGAACCCTATCTATCCCGAAAGCCAAGTAACCGAAACCATAACGGCAAACATTGCCTACCAAGGTTATGATGAGACCCAGGCATATTTTGGCGAAGGGGAATATGAAATCTTCTTGGATAATGTGGATGCCATCCTCGACAAACCCATCATTGTGCTCGACGGTTTTGACCCGGGCGATTCGCGCGACATTCCGGGCCTATATGCCAGTTTGAGCTTCGGGGGCCAGAACCTGGCAGACATCCTGCGCAACGAGGGTTTTGATATTGTAGTCCTCAACGCTCCGCAATACACTACAGACGGAAAAACTATCGATGGCGGCTCCGATTATATCCAGCGCAACGCCATGGTGCTCATAGCCCTTATTCAAAAACTGAACGCCGATAAGGTTGGGCAGGAGCCACTTGTGGTGCTGGGCCCCAGTATGGGTGGGCTTATTGCCCGCTACGCCCTGGCCTATATGGAAGCCAATAGCCTTGGTCACGATACGCGGCTCTACATTTCATTTGATGCGCCCCACCGGGGAGCCAATATCCCTATCAGTCTTCAGTATCTTATCAATTATTTTGCGGTACAGGTGGGTGACGCCACGGCCCAACAGGTGGTGGACCAACTGCTAAAATCGCCCGCCGCCAAGGAAATGCTTATTGACCACTTATTGGGCCATCTGCTTCCGGGCTCAGACTATGAACAGGACCCGTCCAAGCTCTTGCCCTTGGGCGCACCGGGGTTTCGGGATACCTTCCAGGCAGAACTCGATGCCCTGGGTTTTCCGGCCACTGTAAGAAACGTGGCGATGATAAACGGCAGCGGTAATGCAACCACTACCGGCAGCCCAGGTATCACGATTGTAGATACCACCTTGGAGGTAGATGCCTTGACTGATGTGGACGTGGCCCTTAAGTTTACGCCAGCAGCCGGGCAAACCAACACGGCCACCGATGTGACGGTCTATTATTTAGGCATTCCCGTAAATTC
>CAYSLM010000087.1:0-11219 GCA_964431895.1 uncultured Aequorivita sp. | reverse complement strand
TGCCTTGGGCGGCGTATGATCGTATTTCAGGATGTCTTGCCTGTAGCTCGGGCGCAAACACCGGGGCTTCAAACACCCGGAAGCGCTGCAGCTCGCCCTTGTTGGTGGGCAGCTCGATGATTACGTTGGAGGTGCCGGTAAACCGCTCTGGAGCTTGGGCCAGTTGGGTTTTGAGGGCGGGCGTGTTCAACTTGAAAAGCTCAAATTGCTGGGGCACGGTTTTCCTGAAAGTTTTCTGTCGGGTCTGCGTTTCGGTGGGCGAGGCCTTCGTCCACAACGCATTGCTCTGCGCAAATACTCCAAAGCCGAAAAGCATTAGAGATAGCACAAGCACGTTCTTAAAAGTACTTTTTTTCATTTTAGGTTTATTTTAATTGAATGTTTAGGTCTGTAAAGATAACATCCTTTAGGGAATTTAGGGAATTTTTAAGAAACTAACTTCCCGTTTTTTGACAAAATCTCCAACAGCAGGAAGGTTTATTTTGAATCATTTAAACCTTTTGAGGTTAAAAACTAAACCCAAAAATGCCCGTAATGCCAAAATCACGTGCCCCGGGGTTGTCGAGATAATTGCCCCTAAAATTGAAGTCGAGCCTAAAGATTCGGAAGATGTTGCCCACGCCCACGCTCCATTCCCAATAGACGTCCTCGGGGGCACGGTACACGATATTTGATGCGTTCAGGTCAATGTTTTCTTGTGAAATAGTTCCGTAAACCGCCCGAAAGCCCACCACTTCCCTAAGGTCCAGCTTCCGAAGAAAAGGGATACGTGAAAAAATGCGTCCGCCAAAATTGTGCTGTAGGTGCAGCGAGGCATAGGTATCGCTCACAAATTCGTAATAATCCAACTGCGTAAAACTGTTGTACAGACTGAAATAGGTCTGGTTTCCCGGAATGGGATTGAGCAGGCTCAGCGGCACGGCCCCAAAGGTTTTTCCAACCTCAACAGTGCTATAAAGCCTTCCGAAACCGCCGATATTCCAGGGCTGGGCGTAAAAGGCCTGTAACTTCTTATATTCAAAATCGCCGCCCATAATATCCTTTAGCCCATAGGCATAGCCAGCATAGAACGACGGAAAATCACCATCGTTCACGATAAGCCGCTCCACGCCGTAGCCCGTTGTCTTTCGGCCGGGGGTGTAATAGAAGCCCATCTCGATCTCGGGCTGTTTCAATTCGCTTTTTATGACTCCGGTAAACTGGCCGTGCTCCATCACCTTATAATCAATACTAAAGGTTTCGGTGGCCGATTTCAAGGTACGGTACGAGCCGGTGAGACGGATCACAAAATTTTTCCACGGCTCAATATCAAAGCCTACCGTGCTCAGGTTGATGCGCGACAGCCTATCATTGCTCCCCACCGAAATAAGCGATGAACTTGCCAAGCTGCGCCCCAGCACATCATTGCTGTTGGTAAGGCTGGCGCCGGTCTGCTCTACATCGCGCCGGTTGCCACCAAAAACGGTAAGCCGTGACCGCCGGTCTAGCAACCACTTGCCCGAAACGCCATATTTGAAGCGGTCATCGCCAAAACCATAAGCGCCAAAAACCTCAATCCGCCAGGGGTCGTGCTGGCCAAAATAGGTGCGCCCCCCCACCCTGATACGTAGGCCCTCGGCTTCGTTATACCCGAAGACCGAAAATACGGGCCCTAAGTCAAAATTGCCGGTTTCATAATAGCCGCTGGCCAGGGTGGCCCCCAACTTATAAAGGTTTTTAAAGCGGGGAACGGTCTTTAGGGTGTCCAGCATTTTATAGACTCCCTTTTCATCCTTGCTCAGGGTTTCCATTCGGTGCTGGTCCCAAAATTCATCGGGCCGGTTATACACTTCATATTGATATGGATCTACCTGCTCCCTATAGAATTCCTTGTTTTTAGGAATGTTGAATACATAATTATTGTAGAGGGTAGTACGTTTTCCGTAGATACCTTGGGCAGCTTCCTTCTTTCGGAAACTGAAATCGCTCATAAAATAGTCGCGGGTAATGAGGAAGATGGAATCGTTGAGCACATCAAATTCCTGCTCTATATACACATCGCGCACCCAGTTGAGGTTGGCACTCTTACTGGCCTGCAGGTTGATTTCCTTGATGGCCCAGGTGGTATCGTTTACCCAAAAATCACCCTTGAACGTGAGCTCGTTCTTTCGGCGCGGATAATACACGATATTGTAGCACCATTTGTCACCTATAAAGGCACTGTCGCGCAGTACATAGTTGTACACATCAATCCCCGTACGGGAAAGCGGACTGGTAAAGGCCTTGTCAAAAAACTTGAGGTAATTGTCGTAAACGTCGTATTCCTTATAAAGGTCTTTTACAAAGGCAATAAGCGCCTGGTTGTTCTCAAAGCCCGAGTTTTTGTTTCCCTTTAGGATTTCCTTTTCTTCCCTCAGCACATTATCGCCATATACCTTGGAATAGGCCTCGTTGATAAAGATGGGCAGGTAGGTTTTTCCGGTAACCTTGGAAGTGTCGGTCTGCTCAAAGATAAACTCCATCCCCTTGAAAATGCCGCTCTTCATAAAGGCACTGTCTATGGTGTTGAGGTCAAACTCCAGCTTTTCGTATTTGTCGTATTGGTACTGCTTGAATTGCTTGACCCCGTTCTGCCTTCGATTTTCCCATATCTTCCGAAGGATATCGATGGCGGGATTGTTCTTTTTTGAAGTCTTGCCGCTATACACCACCACCTCGTCCAGCGCATCGGCGCTCTCCTCCAGTACCACTTCTACCTTATAGTTACTCCGTGCGGCCAGCTCCACTTCCTTGGTGGTATAGCCCAGGAAAGAAATGACAACGGTTTTGTAGGTTTTGTCGCTTTCCAGGTAGAAGCGGCCGTTTTCATCGGAAATGGTGCCTTCCTGTGAGTCTTTAAACACCACATTGGCAAAGGCCACGGGATAGCCCGATTCATCCTTTATGGTACCGCTTACCTTGGTTTGGGCCAAACCGACTGTAGAAAAAAGAACAAAACCGATCAATACAATATACTTCATACAATCAAATTATGGGAAAGGCCCAAAAAAGTCCACCAAACAAAATGTCTGATCTTCTAAATTATAAGATTTTTTGTTTGAAAACGCAGACATATTTATTGCATATAGCTATCTAAAAGATTATTTTGAAATTGGATTTTGAAAATTGGGTATTGAAGTTATTTGGAATTTGAGACCTGCCTGGGCCGCAGCCAGGTTTGGAATTTTCACTTATAAAGAACCTTCTTCACTGCTTTTATAACGTCCTCGCTATTTGGAAGCCATTCCTCCAACAAAACGGGGGAGTAAGGTGCAGGCGTATCGGCTGTGTTGATCTTTACAATGGGCGCGTCCAGATAATCAAAAACGTGCTTCTGTACGTGGTAGGTGATTTCGGTAGCCACATTGCCAAAGGGCCAGGCTTCTTCCAAAATGACCAATCGGTTGGTTCTCTTTACCGATTCAAAAATGGTCTGATAATCCATCGGCCGTACGGTGCGCAGGTCGATGATCTCGCACTCAATGCCGTCCTCGGCCAGGGTTTCGGCGGCCTTGTAGGCCTCTTTGATGATTTTTCCGAAGGAAACAATGGTTACGTCGCTCCCTTTCCGTTTAATGTCGGCCACGCCCAGCGGGATCAGGTATTCGCCCTCGGGCACCTCATCCTTGTCGCCGTACATCTGCTCGCTCTCCATAAAGATGACCGGATCGTCGTCGCGGATGGCGCTTTTCAACAGTCCTTTGGCATCGGCGGGGTTACTTGGCACCACCACTTTTAGACCGGGGCAATTGGCATACCAGCTTTCAAAAGCCTGGCTATGCGTGGCGGCAAGCTGGCCGGCAGAAGCCGTAGGCCCACGGAACACGATGGGAATGTTGAACTGCCCCCCGCTCATCTGCCGCATCTTGGCGGCATTGTTGATAATCTGGTCTATGGCCACCAATGAAAAGTTAAAGGTCATAAACTCAATGATGGGCCGGTTGCCGTTCATGGCAGAGCCCACGCCTATGCCGGCGAAGCCATTTTCGGAGATGGGGGTATCGATCACCCGCTTGGGGCCAAACTCGTCGAGCATGCCCTTGCTGGCCTTGTAGGCGCCGTTATACTCGGCCACCTCCTCGCCCATCAGGTATATGGTTTCATCGCGGCGCATCTCTTCGCTCATCGCCTCGGCTATTGCTTCTCTAAATTGTATTGTTTTCAAAATATTACTTATTAATTATTTCTATTTTTTTATTCCCAATAAACTTTAAATCCGTATTATTCGCAACCAAGCTCCCTTCCCTCGCAACTCACACCCCAAACCTCACACCCCAAACCTCAAACCTCTCACGTCTCACGTCTCACGTCTCACGTCTAACGTCTAACGTCTAACAAACGGACAACAAAAATAAAACTTATTATTGGTTTGGGGAGGTTTTCTTTTTGGGAAATGATTTCGGCATAAATTGAGGGCGGAAAAAACTGCTTAGGACCAAAATTTTAATCCCAAATGGTCTTTTTTTTAAATAAAATTTGCTTAACATAACATTAACATTTATTTTTAAAGTCAAAAAGACAATTGTTTATGAAAAGAATTTTACTCCTCACATGTTTTATAAGTTTATCATCTCCTATGCTGTCTCAGGAGGGGGAGATTGATAGTTTGAAGCAAGTATTGACCCATTCCAAAAATGATCGAGATAGGCTTGAAAACCTCAAATTAGTCTGTAAAGCTTATTCAAATTCAAAGCCCCTTGAGCAATCCCCATCCACATAAGTGCCATTGGTAGAAATGAGGTCTTCTATATAAAAATTACCATTGTCATACAGCACCCTACAATGGTTGCTGCTCACTTTCTTACTCGGGTCATTCACCACTATGGGTATCTCTCCGGAGGCGGCATTCGGATTGCGGCCTATAATGAATATTTTGGTCATGGTCAGTTAGTGTTTAGTTGTACAATAAATAATAAGTCTATCTCGGTTTCTTTCTATCATATCGGAATTGGCAACGATTCATTTGCGTCATTGAAAAGTCGAAAATCGCCCGTTGCCACCAATCAAAATGCCGAAAGCATCCATCGATCACTCCCCAGTCAACCAATCCGGACGCAATCGGCAATTTTTTATTATGGACTAAAGAAAAAAAACCTTTTTCAATCTTAAAATTCAAAATGAAAATCCGCCCAATCCGGATGAAAATCTGAAATTCTGACAGTTATGAAGACTGCAAACAGGAAAAACCAACGCGACCATAGCGCTGGATTTAGGTGATTTTCCAAAATTTTCCTATGCACGCATAGCAAAAAAGCCAAAATTATCCGTAACTTCGCGCACGGGCTTTTTGGAAAGCAGTTCGCCTTTCATCGCCCAAAATCTACAATCCAAAAACTTTTCTAAACAATGAAAATATTAGTCTGTATAAGTCACGTTCCGGACACAACTTCCAAAATTAATTTTACCGACGGCGACACCAAGTTTGATACCAACGGTGTTCAATTCGTAATAAACCCCAACGATGAGTTCGGCCTTACCCGCGCTATGTGGTTCAAAGAAAAACAAGGTGCAACAGTGCACGTAGTAAACGTGGGCGGTGCCGAAACCGAACCCACCCTTCGCAAAGCTTTGGCCATTGGCGCCGATGAAGCAATACGAATAAACACGGCTGCCACCGATGGTTTTTCTGTAGCAAAACAACTCGCAAACGTTGCAAAGGAAGGTGGTTATGATTTAGTAATAGGCGGAAGGGAATCCATCGACTACAACGGTGGGATGGTGCCAGGAATGGTCGCCAAAATGATCGGTGCCAACTTCGTAAACACCTGCATCGGCCTGGAAGTGGAAGGCAATACAGCCACCGCCATCCGCGAGATTGACGGCGGAAAAGAAACCCTAAAGACCTCCCTACCACTCGTAGTAGGCGGCCAAAAAGGAATCGTGGAGGAAAGCGACCTGCGCATCCCCAACATGCGGGGTATCATGCAGGCCCGATCAAAACCGCTGAACGTGAAGGATCCTATTGACGCAAACGCCGAAACGGAAACCGCCAAATTTGAAAAACCAGCCCCAAAAGGCGAGGTAAAATTGGCAGAAACCGTTGATGAGCTTGTCAACCTATTGCACAACGAAGCCAAAGTAATTTAATACGCTTTATTTATCTTCTCCCCCTGGGGGAGATGCCGCAGGCAGAGAAGACGACGAAGCGAAAATTATTTAATCAAAAAAACAAATCACAAAAAGACAAATCACAAATAATTCCCAAAAAGAAATAGCTTAAAACAATTCCATTTTGGTTTTGGAATTTGGAACCTGCCCGTCCTGCAGGCGGGTTTGGAATTTGGAACCTGCCCGTCCTGCAGGCGGGTTTGGAATTTGGAATTTTAAAAGCTAACGTCTAACGTCTAAAATCTAACATCTAATGTCTATACTAGTTTATACCGAATCTGAAGAAGGAAAAATCAAGAAAATTGCCCTCGAAGCCGTTTCCTACGCCAAGGGAATTGCCGACCAAATGGGCACCTCGGTTACCGCCGTGGCCATCAATGCCAATGACACCTCGCAATTGGGAAAATACGGCGCTTCAAAAGTGCTGGAGATTTCCAACGATAAATTGAAAAAATTTAATGCCGAGGCCTATGCCGATGCCATTGCCCAAGCCGCCAAACAGGAAGGAGCCAAGGCCATCGTGCTTTCCACCAGCGCTAACGATAAATTTCTGGCGCCCCTGTTGGCCGTCAACCTTAACGCCGGTTATGTGCCCAATGTGGTCGCCCTTCCCGAAAGCACCGACCCCTTTCAGGTGAAGCACAGCGTTTTTACCAACAAGGCCTTCGCCATCACCGAAATAAAAACCGATATAAAGATTATTGGTCTGGCAAAGAATTCTTACGGATTGAAGGAAAACGAAGCTTCCGCTTCCACCGAAGCCTTTTCACCCAACCTCGATGCCCACGACTTTGACATGGAAATCGTTTCTGTCGATAAAGCCACCGACAAAGTAACCATCGCCGATGCCGAAATCGTCGTTTCCGGCGGCCGTGGTCTTAAAGGCCCCGAAAACTGGGGAATGATTGAAGACCTCGCCCAAGTTCTGGGCGCTGCAACGGCCTGCTCCAAACCTGTGAGCGATATGGGCTGGCGGCCGCATAGCGAGCACGTGGGCCAAACGGGAAAACCGGTGGCCTCCAATCTGTACATCGCCATCGGAATTTCAGGAGCCATCCAGCACCTGGCGGGCATCAACGCCTCAAAAGTAAAGGTGGTCATCAACAATGATCCCGAAGCACCTTTCTTTAAGGCCGCCGACTATGGCATGGTGGGCGATGCCTTTGAAATAGTTCCCAAACTCACCGAAAAATTAAAGGAGTTTAAGGCACAGAACGCATAATTTTTTATTAATTTGTACCCCGAAAAAGGGCTGTTTAGATAAGGAAACATCCAAATTTAAACAGCCTTTTTTAATTACTTTTTTATTCATTACTTTTATAAAGATATTGTTTACTGAACAGCGTGACCGAAAAACGAACCTTGAAAAAAGAAGAATGAGTTTAGTAAAACTTACCATAAAGGGAATCTCCTATAGCCAAACCCAAAATGGCGCCTACGCCCTGATACTCAACGAAGAGGAAGGCGAGCGCAAGCTACCCATCGTCATCGGTGCTTTTGAGGCACAGTCTATTGCCATTGCCCTGGAAAAGGACATAAACCCGCCCCGGCCCCTCACCCACGATCTTTTCAAGAATTTTGCCGACCGCTTCGGCATCGTGCTCAAACAGGTCATCATCCACAAACTGGTTGATGGGGTTTTCTACTCCAGTATTATATGTGAACGCGACAAGATAGAAGAAATAATAGACGCACGCACCAGCGATGCCATTGCCCTGGCCCTTAGGTTTAAGGCACCTATTTTTACCTATAGGAATATTTTGGACAAGGCGGGAATTTACCTAAAAAAATCGCCCTCAAAGAAAACGCTCACAAAACAGGAAGAAGCCGTAATTGAAGACCTGATCCTGGGCGATGAAAAAGGTGCTACCAAACCTTCAGGACAGGATTACAGCAAGTTTAGCCTTTCCGAATTGAACAAAATGCTCAACGAAGCAGTAAAAAGCGAAAATTATGAAAAGGCAGCGAGCCTTCGGGACGAAATTTCCAAAAGAAAATAACTGTTCCCCGTAATCTCCCGCCAGGCCCCGGTCCGTGTAAAAAGTAATTGCATTTGAAAATAAACTCTTAAAACAACCACATCCCATACGAGCCACGGCCCAGCCCTATTGCGCTGCAAAGATTGGCTCTATTTATGATAGCCCTATGCAGAAATTCATCATTGTAGCCCTGGCCCTCTTCCTTTCGGGAAATATCTTGGGACAAAGCATCGAAAAAACCTGGCAATTCACCCAGGCGGTTCCCCTGAAAAAAGACGAAAGCAAAAAAAACGGACTTTCCATCCTCCATCCCAATCCAGAAAAAGACTATTTAAAACTCGACAATGGCACCTTTGAATATCACTTGGAATCTCGCGATAGCCTAGAGCACAGCGGCGATTATCTTTTTCAGAACAACTTGTTGGTGCTCTTTTCCAATTCGCCAAAAGACAGTATCCTGCGCTTCCGGGTAGAGGAGCTTACAGACAGCACCCTGGCCTTTTCGGAAAACGATTACCACTATATCTTAAAAACCCCGACGGCCACAACGCCCCAAGACGCACTTTCTGCCACCATCCCTTCAGAAATAGTGCCCAGCGGGGGCTTTAGTTTGCAAAGTCTGTGGCGTGGCATTTTGGGGATGGTCTCCCTTTTGGTTATTGCAGTGCTCTTTAGCACAAACCGAAGGGCCATCAATTGGAAAACGGTGTGCATTGGGCTGGCGTTCCAACTGCTCATCGCCATTGGGGTCCTGAAAGTAGGTTTTATCAAAAACGGGTTCGAGGCCGTGGGCCAGCTCTTTGTCAATGTGCTGGAGTACACCCGTGCCGGTAGCGAGTTCCTTTTTGGAGGCATGCTAGATGTAAACTCCTTCGGCTTTATTTTTGCCTTCCAGGTATTGCCTACCATTATTTTCTTTTCCGCCCTCACCTCCGTCCTTTTTTACTTCGGAATAATACAGGTAGTGGTCAAGGGAATGGGCTGGCTGCTCACCAAACTGCTCCGTATTTCAGGTGCCGAAAGCCTTAGTGTGGCCGGAAATATCTTTTTGGGCCAAACCGAAGCCCCGCTCCTTATCAAGGCCTATTTGGAAAAAATGAACAAAAGTGAAATCCTCTTGGTCATGATAGGCGGCATGGCTACTGTGGCCGGGGCCGTGCTCGCGGCTTATATCGGGTTTTTGGGAGGCGACGACCCCGCCTTACGATTGGTCTTTGCCAAGCACCTCCTGGCCGCCTCGGTCATGGCAGCTCCCGGAGCCATTGTTATCTCCAAAATACTCTATCCGCAAACGGAATCAATTGATACCAACGTACATGTTTCTTCCGAAAAGATTGGCTCCAACTTTCTAGATGCCATTGCAAACGGCACCACCGAAGGTCTTCGGCTGGCCGTAAATGTCGGGGCCATGCTCCTGGTTTTTGTTGCCTTTATTGCCATGTTTAATGGCATCCTGGGCTGGGTAGGCGAGGTCACCTCCCTCAACGGCTGGGTGGCAGCAAACTCGGCATACCAAAGCCTTTCGCTGGAGGCCATCCTGGGAACGGTCTTCGCCCCTTTGATGTGGCTTATTGGCGTGGCCAAGGAAGATATGATGATGATGGGCCAACTGCTGGGAATAAAACTTGCCGCCAGTGAATTTGTGGGCTATATCCAACTGGCAGAACTCAAAAATGTGTCAAACGGCATCCATCTCACCTATGAGAAAAGCATCATCATGGCCACTTATATGCTTTGCGGATTTGCCAATTTCGCTTCCATCGGCATACAGATAGGCGGTATTGGCTCCCTGGCGCCGGGCCAACGTAAGACGCTTTCCAGGTTTGGAATGAAAGCCTTGATTGGCGGTACCATAGCCTCGCTCATCTCGGCCACCATTGCGGGAATGATAATCGGCTAAATAGAAACCACCGTTCTCGCCCAATTGGCAGCTTCATCAACAGTGCGGAAATAACTAAACGAACCATCAAAAAGCCCCTGCTCCTCCGTGGCTTGTACCTGGACTTCTTTATTATTGGAAACTATGGCAATGCCTATAACACTTTTTGACAGCCCGCGTTTATAGACTTCGGGGTTTATCCTGGCCACCATTTCCCTGTTGCTGATGATTACGCATTTTCTTTTTTTGTAATGGCTGTCAATAACCCCCGAAAATTCCTGGGCTTCATCCAAGCCGTAAAAATCGGCATTGAAATGAAAAACGGCATAACGCGGATAGCACTCCAAAATACCGCTAGAGAGTTGGTATATCTTTTCCATATTTCCCCATTTATGAAAATTAAATTTAGGAAATATTTCAGAAAAGCGACCAAATCGTTAATAACTTCTTCAAAAGGAATGCTAAAATAATTTTTGCGTCACTGCCGCTATTAGTATTTTTAGGCCACTGATTATTCCCTATTTACAATGAAACAATATCACGATCTCCTTAGGCACGTAATGCAGAACGGTACAGAAAAGCAGGACCGAACCAGCACGGGCACCAAAAGCGTTTTTGGCTACCAGATGCGGTTTGACCTCAGCGAAGGTTTCCCGATGGTCACTACCAAAAAACTGCACCTCAAATCCATTATCCACGAACTGCTATGGTTTTTGAATGGCGATACAAACATTAAATACCTGCAGGAAAACGGCGTGCGCATCTGGAACGAATGGGCCGACGAAAATGGCGATCTGGGCCCTGTCTATGGCCACCAATGGCGCAATTGGAACAGTGAGGAAATAGACCAAATTGCAGCAATAGTAAAAACCCTAAAGACCAACCCAGACAGCCGCCGTATGCTGGTGAGCGCCTGGAACCCAAGCGTGCTGCCCGACACTTCCAAAAGTTTTGCCGAAAACGTGGCCATGGGAAAAGCCGCCCTGCCACCCTGCCATGCCTTCTTTCAATTCTATGTTTCTCCTCCCCTCGGGGGAGGCGGGGAGGGGACCCGAAAACTATCCTGCCAGCTCTACCAAAGAAGTGCCGATATCTTTTTGGGCGTACCCTTCAACATTGCCTCCTATGCCCTGCTTACCTTGATGATGGCCCAAGTGTGCGGTTACCAGCCGGGCGACTTCGTCCATACTTTTGGCGATGCCCACATTTACAGCAATCATTATGAGCAGGTGGAA
>CAYSLM010000086.1:0-11235 GCA_964431895.1 uncultured Aequorivita sp. | reverse complement strand
TGGGCGGAAGGCCCGAGCCCTACGACTGCAACTGCCCCGCGATAAATTGAGGGGGTTGGGAGTAGTTTTAGAATGATTTAAAAGCTTTCGCGATAAGCGGATGGAATACAATCAATATTTTGAAAGGATATGTTTTTACATCCCCAAATAAAAATCCTTCACAAGATTTTTGTACTTCTCGGTATATTGATGCCGCGAGATTTCAATAGTGAGATTTTCTACTTCGGGGGAAGATTTTTGAAAGGAAAATTCCAACAAACTTCTTTTTTCATCTGACGTTTCGTTTCCGCGGACCCGGCAAATCCTTTTGGGAAACAAATTTGCTTCCGAAGCCACCGAGATAAAATTCTCTTCCTCCTTTCTGGGAATGATTACCGCAAAAATCCCATCAGTAGCCATTAATTTGGAAACACCTTCAAGCAATTCAAGGAAAGGAAGCGCATCGGTAAAACGGGCCACATCACGAGAACTATTGGATGTTTTATAGCTTTCGGAGTAGAATGGCGGATTGGAAACAATCAAATCATATTTTTCGTTTTCGATCTCGTTTTCGTTTTCATCTTCCTCCTCCTCAAAATCCTCGACAAATTCGGCAAGGGAGGCGTGGTAGCAAAATAGCCGATCGCCCCAAGATGAGTTTTCAAAATTGTCCACACATTGTTCGTAAGCATTGGCATCAATTTCCAGCGCATCGATCATTTCGGCTTGGCTTCGCTGGGCAAGTTGAAGCGCGATAATGCCCGTGCCGGCGCCAATATCCAAAATTGAAAATGGATTGTTTTTTAAGGAAACCCAAGCCCCCAGCAAAACCCCGTCAGTGCCAATCTTCATCGCACAGCGATCTTGTTCAACGGTGAATTGTTTGAATTTAAAAGGCTTCAAGGGATTTTGGATTTTTGGAATTTGTTATTTGAAATTTGGAGTTTCCCATTAAAGGTACATTTCAATCAATCCCTCCGGGACTTCCAGTAGAATTGTCTTGTTTGCCCGATTTACTTCTTTAATAAAATTGTCGATAATGGGTACTAAAATTTGGGTGCCGTCGCGGTCTATTTCAAATAGAGCTTGTGATGTGGTGTCGTTAACACCGGTGATTTTACCAATTTTTCCGAATGTTTCGTCTTCCGCAGTAAACCCGATAATCTCGTGATAATAGAATTTGTTGCCCGATAGTTTGGGCAAAAACTCCAACGGAAGGTATAGGTGGGCGCCAATCAGGGCGTCGGCATCGGCTTCATTGTGCACTTCCTCAAACCTTATGCGGAGCAGTTCGCTTTTGTGCAAATAGCTTTCCTTAATAAAAAATGGAACCAGTTTTTTGTGTAGTTCCACAAAAACTGATTCCATTTCGGTAAAGAGTTCGGGGTCGTCTGTATCGAGTTTAACCAACAGTTCCCCCTTGAAGCTGTATTTTTTAACGATTTTGCCCAGATAGAAGCAATCTTCCTTCTGCATCGTTATTTATTTTAGGCTTCTGAATCTTTCTTTTCTTCGGCCTTTGCTTCTTCAGCTGTTTTGGCGTCCACTTCTTTTTCTACGTTGGCCTCTGGCTCGCCTTCTTGGGTTACGGCAGCACCTTCATAGTTTTCATCTGTGGCTTCCTCTTCGGGGGCCTGGGCGGCTGCGGCTTCGGCAGCACGTTTGTCGCTCACGGCTTTTTCGGCAGCGAGTTTTTCAGCCCTTTCTTTTTCCTTGGCTTCGGCCAATGAGGCTTTTTTGTGGTCAATTGACCCTTTTTTGGTCTCGAGCCACTCGTTGAATTTGGCTTCGGCTTGTTCTTCGGTCAGGGCACCTTTGCGCACGCCGCCGGCCAAGTGGTTTTTCATCAACGCTCCCTTGTAAGAGAGAATGGCGCGGGCGGTGTTGGTAGGCTGGGCTCCATTCTGAAGCCATTTTACGGCACCGTCAATGTCAAGCTCAACCTGTGCGGGGTTGGTTGTAGGATTGTAAGATCCAATCTTTTCAAGGAACTTACCGTCCCTTTTGGCTCGGCTGTCGGCCGCGACGATCCAGAAATAGGGTTTGCCTTTTTTTCCGTGTCGTTGTAGTCTGATTTTTACAGGCATATTAAATTAATTTTTGGGGTTCACGACCCCGGTTATAATTAAGGACGGCAAAGATACTATATTTTCTTTTTGCAAATCAACCAATTAAACTTTTTATTTTACATTTGTCAAAATCCCTTAACTCCGCTTAGCTGATGAAAAAATTTCTCTTTGCCCTCTTGAGTCTGTTGTTTTTAATTTCCTGTGAAGATATCGAAACCAATGACGTAGCCCTGCAGGCCAATATTGATGGCAGGTTTTATAAATCTACTGACGCCCGTGCCAGTCTAAATCCCGATGGCAGCTTGACCATACAGGGATTTACCGATTCTGAGTCACTCACCTTGCGGCTTTCGCATCTTGCCGAAGGCAATTTTACCATAGAGGAAGGCCGGGCCAATTACGCCGTATTTGAGGATATGGGGGGCAACGTCTATACCACCAGGCCCGATGGCGAGGGTATGGTCACCCTTTCTGAAGTGAACGAGGCCGGCAAAACTCTCGCGGGGACATTTTCTTTTAATGCATTTTTGCCAGGTATAGATACCATCTATGTTTCAAAGGGCGTGCTGCACAATGTCTCCTATTCCGGTGGCGATATAGAAGACCCCACCAATGCGGGAACCCTTAGTGCCGTGGTAAATGGTAGCCCCTTTATACCTATTTTGGTTACGGCGCGCAGTACCTCCAATAGTCTTATTATTTCAGGAAGCACCGCCAATGCTACCATAGCTCTTTCTGTACCGCCCGCAGTAGAAGTGGGAAGTTATGACCTGCCCCGTAGCGGGTATACGGCCAAGTATCAAGGCGAGAGCGGCCCAGAGACCACAGACACTGGCAACATTGCCATCCTGGCCCACGACCCTACGGCCAAAACCATCAAGGGAACCTTTACCTTTTTTACCAACCGCAGCCAGATAGCCGAAGGCCAGTTTGAGGTGCAGTATTAAAAAGTTGCAAAAGTGTGGCAACCAAGGTCCCCTAAAGGTTAAACCTTGTTAATTTGCAGTAAATCTTTGTTAATAATTCGTTGAATGACAGGGCATTGCATATATTGTGTTTGTACCCATTCAAGTTGAACGGCCATCTTCGGGTGGGATTTAGGAGAATGAAGAGGAAAAAATGGCCGTATAATTTAAAACGAAAGAAAAATGAAGTTTACTGAAAAAATGTCGAACAAACTCAATGAATTGCTGGAGAAGAACTACGATGCCGAAAAAGGTTATAAAAAAGCAGCGGAAAACGTAGAAAATGCCAAGCTGAAACAATTCTTTAAGGAACAGGCCCAGCAGCGTTATGATTTTGGACACCAGATAAAATCGGAAATTAAGAATTACGGTGAATCGCCAGACAAAGGTGGAAGCACCACCGGGGCCATGCACCGCACCTGGATGGATATTGAAACGGCTTTTTCCTCCAACAATGAGGAAACCATTTTAAACGAAGTGCAAAAAGGAGAGAAAGCGGCCATTGAGGAATATGACGAGGTGATACAAGACACCACCTTGCCGCCCACGACCCAACAAATTTTGACCAAGCAGCGTGATGCCATCCAAAACGCCTGCCAAAGTGCCAAGAATTTTGAGGCCGTAGTCTCGTAATTGAAATAAAATAATTTTGAATTTAAGGCCGTTCCCGGTAACTCCGGGAGCGGTTTTTTTAGTTGTGGACAACTCGTGATAAATATTATTCCCCAAAGCAATTTGATTTTTTATTTTTACCTTCTCGAATAGGTGTTCTCGGTAGCGCTTTGAGCAATCACCATTCGGCAGTAATCCACAATTCAGCACTTCCATGTATTTAATCTTTGATACCGAAACAACCGGGCTTCCCAAGCGATATGACGCACCCTTGACCGATAGTGACAACTGGCCCCGCTGTGTACAGATTGCGTGGCAGTTGCACGACGAGCTGGGCAACTTGGTTGAGCACCAGGATTTTTTGATCAGGCCCGAGGGGTTTAACATTCCCTTTGATGCCGAAAAGATTCACGGTATCTCTACCGAATTGGCTTCCGAAGAGGGACTTCCCCTTGAGGAAGTGGTCCAGAAATTTACTGAGGTAATTGCCAAGGCCAAATTTGCCGTGGGCCAGAATTTAGATTTCGACCTGAACATCATGGGGGCCGAATTCCACAGGCTGCAGATGGACAATCCACTGGCTTCCCTCCCCGTGCTTGATACCTGTACCGAAGTTACCGCCCAGCTCTGCCAGATTCAGGGCGGCCGCGGCGGAAAGTACAAGCTTCCCACCCTTACCGAGCTACACGAGTTTCTCTTTGACGAACCATTTGCCGAGGCCCACAATGCCACGGCCGATGTGGAGGCCACCACCCGCTGTTTTTTGGAATTGGTGCGCCGCCAGGTCTTTAACGGAGAGGAGCTTCGCGTTGGTCCCGGATATTTTGAGGAATTTTCCAGAGTAAATCCAGAGCCGTTTCAGCCCATTGGCCTAAAACATATCAATCTCAAAAAGGCCGCTGCGAAAATCCGGCAACAAATGGATGCCTCTTCCGCGGCGGAGGTTATTTCTTCAGAAGAGCGCGAGGAAAATCTGGTTGTGTTGGAGGAGGCGACCTTTGCCCATTTGCACAACCATTCCCAATTTTCCATACTGCAATCCACTTCCAGCACCCAGGACCTGATAGATTCGGCCGTGGCCGAAGGTATGCCGGCCGTAGCACTGACTGATCTTGGCAATATGATGGGTGCCTTCCGCTTTGTACAGGCGGTCAACAATTACAACAAAGCCCTGCCAAAACCCGTTCCTTCCGAAGATGGGGATGAAGCTGCGCCCCAGCCCCTTAAGGCTATTGTGGGTTGTGAATTTAACGTGTGCGAAGACCGCTTGAACAAAAACCATAAGGACAATGGTTACCAAATCGTGATGTTGGCCAAAAACAAAAATGGTTACCACAATTTGGCAAAAATGGCTTCTATAGCCTATACGGAAGGATTCTATTACCTCCCCAGGATTGATAGGGAGGTGGTAAAGAAATATAAGGAAGACATTATTGTTTTAACAGGAAGTCTATATGGCGAAGTGCCCGGTAAGATATTGAACGTGGGCGAAAAGCAGGCCGAGGAAGCCCTTTTGTGGTGGAAGGAGCAGTTTGGCGAAGACCTTTATGTGGAAGTGATGCGCCACGGCCAGGAAGATGAAAAAAGGGTTAATGAAGTACTTATCCCCATGGCCAGACGGCACGATGTAAAAATGGTGGCCTGCAACAATACTTTTTACATCAAGAAAGATGATGCCAATGCACACGACATTCTGCTTTGCGTAAAGGATGGCGAAAAGCAGGCTACTCCCATTGGCCGAGGCCGGGGTTACAGGTACGGCCTGCCCAACCAGGAATATTATTTCAAGTCGCAAAAGGAAATGAAGGCCCTATTTGCAGACTTGCCCGAAGCCATCCTGAATATAAGCGAGGTTATCAACAAGATTGAGCCTTTTGTGCTGCAACGCGATGTACTGCTGCCCAACTTTGCGATTCCGGAAAAATTTCTCGATCCGGCCGATGTGGATGGCGGCAAACGCGGTGAAAATGCCTACCTACGCCATTTAACCTACGAAGGCGCCAAAAAACGCTACCCCGAATTGATAGAAGTGTCGTACGAAGCCTTGACAGATTCCGAAATTCCTGAGGGGGTATCACAGCGGGTAAAGGATATAAAGCAACGTCTCGATTTTGAGCTGGAGGTTATTGCCAATACCGGGTATCCGGGATATTTTCTTATCGTGCAGGATTTTATTGCCGAAGCGCGCAAAATGGGCGTCTCGGTGGGGCCCGGCAGAGGCTCTGCGGCAGGAAGCGCGGTAGCCTATTGTCTGGGCATCACCAATATCTGCCCTATAAAGTACGACTTGCTGTTTGAGCGCTTTCTGAATCCAGACCGGGTAAGCATGCCCGACATCGATATTGATTTTGACGACGAGGGCCGTGGCAAGGTTATCGATTATGTGATAGATAAATATGGCAGCAACCAGGTGGCCCAGATCATTACCTACGGTACCATGGCCGCAAAGTCATCCATTCGCGATACCGCCCGGGTACTTGACCTACCCTTGAACGAGGCCGATAGAATTGCCAAGCTTATCCCCAACATGACCAAGCTCAACAAAATATTCGGGATGGCAGAATCGGAACTCAAAAACCGGTTGCGCAGCGATGATTTGCCCAAGGTAAACGAATTGCTCAATCTTTCACAGGGAAACAACCTGGAGGCCCAGACCATAAACCAAGCTCGCGTGCTCGAGGGATCGGTGCGCAATACCGGCACCCACGCCTGTGGGGTCATCATTACCCCGGGAGATATTACAGATTTTGTGCCCGTGGCCACCGCCAAGGACAGTGAACTGTACGTAACCCAGTTTGATAACTCGGTAGTAGAGAGCGCCGGCCTTTTAAAAATGGATTTTCTCGGGCTTAAGACCCTTACCTTGATAAAGGATACCGTGAAACTGGTAAAACACAAGCACGGAATAGAACTTGACCCGGACCATTTTCCACTGGATGACCAAAAAACCTATGAGCTTTTTCAGCGGGGCGAGACCGTGGGTATCTTTCAATATGAATCTGCCGGGATGCAGAAATATATGAAAGAACTCAAGCCTACCGTATTTGCCGATCTTATTGCCATGAACGCCCTGTACCGTCCGGGGCCTATGGACTATATTCCAAGTTTTATCAGGAGAAAGCACGGCCAGGAAGAGATAACCTATGACCTTCCGGCCATGGAGGAATATCTCAAGGAAACTTACGGCATCACCGTTTACCAGGAGCAGGTGATGCTGCTTTCGCAGAAATTGGCTGGGTTTACCAAGGGCGAGGCCGATGTTTTGCGAAAGGCCATGGGCAAGAAACAAAAACCGGTGCTCGACGAAATGAAACCGAAGTTTGTGGCACAAGCCTCAGACAAAGGCCACGACCCAGAAATACTTGAAAAAATATGGAAAGACTGGGAGGCGTTTGCGCTCTATGCCTTCAACAAGTCACACTCTACCTGCTATGCGTGGGTTGCCTACCAGACCGCCTACCTAAAGGCCCACTATCCCGCCGAATATATGGCAGCGGTGCTCAGCAATAATATGAGTGACATCAAGCAAATCACCTTCTTTATGGAGGAGAGTAGGCGCATGGGCCTCACCATTTTGGGCCCAGACGTAAACGAATCTTTCCACAAATTTACGGTAAATGACCAGGGCGCCATTCGGTTTGGAATGGGGGCTGTAAAGGGTGTGGGCAGCAGTGCGGTGGCCACCATTGTAGAAAACAGGAAGGAAGGTAAGTACAAATCGGTTTTTGATCTGGCCAAGCGCATCGACCTAAGGGCAGCAAACAAGAAGGCCTTTGAGAACCTGGCCCTGGCCGGGGGTTTTGACAGTTTTGGCACACACCGGGCCCAGTATATGCACGATGAGGGTGACGGAGTGATTTTTTTGGAAAAGGTACTTCGCTATGCCGCAAAATATCAGGAAACACAAAATTCTTCCCAAGTAAGTCTGTTTGGCGATGCCAGTGAGGTACAGATTCCAGAGCCGGAAGTTCCGCCCTGTGAGGAATGGGGAACCATGAAAAAACTAAAGCAGGAAAAGGAAGTGGTGGGCGTGTATATTTCGGGCCACCCGCTGGACGATTTCAAGATTGAGATGGAAAACTTTACCAACTGCAAGGTTTCAGCCTTTCACCATTTGGAAGAACACGTCAACAAGGAGCTGTGCTTTGGCGGAATTGTTTCCGAAGTAAAGTTTATGACCGGCAGGAGCGGAAGGGATTGGGCCATTTACACCGTCGAGGATTTTGAGGATAGTTTTGACTTCAGGATTTTTGGTGAAGACTATCTCAAGTACAGACACCTGCTGGTACCCAATACCTTTGTTTATGGCCGGGTCTTTATCAAGGAGGGATGGATGGACAAAAAGACCGGAAAAAAGGGTGACCCACGTATTCAGTATAAAAGCTTGCAACTACTTCACGACGTAATGGAAAAGTACGCCAAGAAAATTACCCTTGAGATCCCCCTGGAAAGCCTGAGCGAGAAACGAATAGATTTCCTAAAAACCTTTGCCAAATCAAACAAGGGCGAGAAGCAGCTTCATTTAAAGGTTTACGCCAAGGAAGAGAAAATAAACCTGAACATGATGAGCCGTAAATATAAGGTGGCCATTTCAAAACAAATGCTCGACCAATTGAGCACGGAAGCCTTTATGTACAGACTTAATTGATAAGTTTTATTTTAGATCCACTTGCCGAAGTGGCATAAAAAAGGAAGGATAGGAATTGCCAATGCCTCCATTTCCTAAACATATATTAACCCTATAAGGTTTCGTATAAAATTTGACTATTTTTGTAATTCATTAAAAACAAGATTATGGCATTAGAAATAACAGACGCAACATTTGAAGAAACGGTTTTGAAAAGCGACAAACCGGTATTGGTCGATTTTTGGGCAGCCTGGTGTGGCCCCTGCCGCATGGTAGGCCCGATCATCGAGGAAATAAGTAAAGAATATGAAGGCAAGGCCGTGGTGGGCAAGGTTGATGTAGACGCCAACCAGGAATTCGCCTCCAAGTACGGAGTTAGGAATATACCTACCGTATTGGTATTCCAAAACGGGGAAGTGGTAGGCCGACAAGTAGGCGTAGCACCCAAAAATGTGTATGCTGAAGCCATCGATTCCCTTTTGTAAAGATATAGGATGTTTAAAATTAAACAAAAGGCTTGGCAGATTGCCAGGCCTTTTGTTATTTTTATACAATTCCGTTGAAGGATAAGGCGGTTCATTGGGCTTTTCAGCCTATTTTTGATAAACCGAAAATATTAATTGATTCAAGACCAAATTTTATAGATTCTTAGTTGATGGAAAAAACAAGTAAAGTACAGGATAGGATAGATGCCAAGTTGCTGGAGGAACGCAAGATATTCCTCTGGGGGATGGTAGATGACAAAACGGCCCGCCATGTAGTCGATAGGCTCATATACCTGGATGCCCTGAGCGATGAGGAAATCAAATTTTATATTAACAGTCCCGGAGGGTATGTGACCTCAGGGTTTTCCATTTATGACACCATGCGGCAGATAAAGAGCCCGGTCTCTACCATTTGTACCGGCCTGGCAGCATCTATGGGCAGCATTCTTCTTTCGGCTGGCGAAAAAGGGAAGCGCTTTATCCAGCCACACGCCCGGGTCATGATACACCAGCCCAGTGGTGGGGCAAGGGGCGTGGCCAGTGACATTGAAATTACTGCCCAGGAAATTTTAAAGACCAAGGAAATAAGCGCCCGGATTCTCTCTGAAAATTGCGGCCAACCTTTTGAGAAGGTGATGAAAGATTTTAACCGCGACCACTGGATGGGTGCCGAAGAATCCGTAGCTTATGGCATTGTCGATGAAATATTGGGATAGGCAATAGCCGTTTTATAATACGCCGGGATATACAAAATAGAAACCATAAAAACCAAACATAATGAAAAAAGCAGTACTACTATTGGGAATAGCCGCCATAATGCTGGCAGGCTGTAAGAACGGCGGGAAAGACCAAACGGCTCCTTCGGAAGATGTAAACACCATGGATTCGGCCTCAACCGAAATGGATGGCCACAATTCACGGAATTCATTGGATTGGGCGGGAGTCTATAAAGGTATCACCCCCTGTGATGATTGTAAGGGCGTAGAAACCAAATTGACCCTTAACAAAGACAATACCTATGAGCTTTCACAGATCCATCTCACCGAAGAGAACGGAGAATACGATCAGTTTAGCCAAAGCGGTAGCTTTACCTGGAAAGACAACGGATCGGAAATTGAGATAAAAACAGATGAGAAAACCATTCAATTTCGCGTAGAGGAAAACCAAGTGCGCATGTTAGACCTGGAAGGTGACGTGGTTGATGATGAACTGGCCGAGTTTTATGTGCTGAAAAAACAATCATAAACGCTTGTCAAACCTTTGCGCTCGCTTAAACCTCGAATCTTGATATGGGTAGGATGGATATTGAAAAGGAGATCAATGAAATAATCGGTTTCAAAAATCTTGAGCTGCTTGCCAAGCAAGTGGTCGAGGGGTTTATCTCTGGGCTGCACAAGAGTCCGTTTCACGGTTTTTCGGCCGAATTTGCCGAACACAAAATCTATAACAACGGCGAGAGCACCAAACATATAGACTGGAAGCTTTTTGCCAAAACCGATAAGCTTTATACCAAGCGTTACGAAGAGGAGACCAACCTGCGGTGCCATTTGATCGTTGACAATAGCAGCTCTATGCACTATCCGCACTTAAAGCGGTTTAATATCGACTCACTGAACAAAATTGGTTTTTCGGTCTTGGCTTGTGCGGCCATAATGAACCTGCTAAAACGACAGCGCGATGCGGTGGGAATGAGCATTTACGGAGAGACATATGAATTTTATACCTCTGAAAAAGGCAGCGAGCGGCACCACCACATGCTGCTCCAGAAATTGAACGGAATCCTGGCTGCTTCCCCGAATAACGTAGGTACAAAAACCTATGAGCACCTTCATCTCATTGCCGAGAAGCTGAAGCGGCGGTCCCTGGTCTTTCTTTTTACGGATATGTTCCAGAGTGATGCTGAGGAAAAAAAACTGTTTGAGGCACTCCAGCACCTGAAGTACAATAAGCACGAGGTAATCCTCTTCCACACCTTTGACAAGAAACTCGAGTTGGATTTCAACTTCGGAAATCGGCCCTCACGCTTTGTGGATGTTGAAACCGGGGAACATCTAAATCTTTATGCTCACAACATCAAGGAAAACTATCAAAAAGCGGTGTCAGAATATTTCAGGGAGCTGCAGATGCGCTGTGGTCAGTACCGGATCAAGTATGTACTGACCGACATCAACGAGAGTTTCAATAAAATATTGACCACCTACTTGATAGAGCGTCAAAAGTTTGGATAAAAATTTTCCGTTTTTTGGAAAAATAATTTGCCAAAATAAAATGGAGTGGTATATTTGCCACCGCTTAATACGGCAAGGTTTTGCCTTTAAGCAGTAACAATATTACCAAACCGACTGTTGTCGGTTACCGTCAAAACGGGTTATAATATTGGTCTGGTAGTTCAGTTGGTTAGAATACCTGCCTGTCACGCAGGGGGTCGCGAGTTCGAGTCTCGTCCAGACCGCATACTTCGGCTTCGCTCAGTAACCGCGAAGTAGAATAATGAAGTT
>CAYSLM010000085.1:0-11385 GCA_964431895.1 uncultured Aequorivita sp. | reverse complement strand
TGACGAGACCTGGACATATACGGGCACCTATGCCATCACCCAGGGCGATATCGACCTCGGATTTGTTAAGAATCAAGCGACCGCGGAAGGTACCGCACCTGATGCTTCTGTAGTTAGCGACCTTTCTGATGAAAGTAGCGTTCTGGAAGATGATCCTACCGTTATTGACTTGTGCCAGAACCCAGCTATTGCCATCGTAAAAACAGGAATCTTTAACGATGAAAACCAAGATGGATGCTCCGATGTTGATGAAACTATCAGCTATACATTTACCGTAACCAATGAAGGTAACGTGAGCTTGAGCTATGTAGAGATTTCTGATCCTTTGATCACGACTATCTCTGGTCCAACGGGTGATACCGATGGTGATGGTAAACTTGACGTTACCGAAACTTGGATTTATACCGCAACATATACTATTACGCAAGATGATATAGATGCCGGGCAGGTAATAAATCAAGCCAAAGCTAAAGCGAACGATCCGTTGGGCAACCCAGTAATTGACCTTTCCGATGAAAGCAGTGTTCTTGAGGACGACCCAACCATTGTCGAGCTTTGCCAGAATCCAGTTATTGCAATAGTTAAAACTGGTATCTTCAATGATGAAAATCAAGATGAATGTGCCGATGTTGACGAAACCATCAGCTACACCTTTACCGTTACAAACGAAGGAAATGTTAGCCTAAGTAACATCATAGTCACAGATCCAATGATTGCAACCATTTCAGGACCAACTGGAGATACGGACGGAGACGGCGAGCTCGATGTGACCGAGACTTGGATTTACACGGGTACCTATGCCATTACCCAAGTGGATATTGATGCCGGCCAGGTTGTCAACCAAGCTACGGCTGAAGGAACTGCACCAGATTCTACAGTGGTGAGCGATCTCTCTGATGAGAGCAGCGTACTGGAAGATGACCCAACAGTAATTGAATTGTGCCAAAATGCAAAAATTGCACTTATTAAAACTGGAGAGGTTATCGATGCCAACGGCAATGGTTGTGCAGACGTTGGAGAGACCATTGAATACAGTTTTACTGTGTTTAACCTTGGCAACCTTACTTTGACAAATATTACGGTAACAGACCCACTGGTGAGTGTGGTAGGAGGGCCTATTACACTAGAGCCTGGTGCAACAGATGCAACATCCTTTACGGCGACATATGCAATTACTCAAGTTGATATTGATGCTGGATTTGTAGAGAACCAAGCCACCGCTACAGGTATGGATCCTCAAGGAAATAACGTTAGCGACCTATCTGATGACAACAGTGAATTGGAAGACGATCCAACTATTACCGAACTTTGCCAGAACCCAGCTATTGCCTTGATAAAAGTTGGCGTTCCTACAGATGAGAACGGAAATGGCTGTGCAGATCTTGACGAAACCATAGTATATAACTTCAGTGTAAAGAATACTGGAAACGTGGCCTTGACCAATATCACCATTACAGATCCATTGGTTACGGTAGTAGGTGGCCCCATAAACCTGGCCGCCGGCGAAGAGGACGTTACCACCTTTACCGCTGTATATACCGTAACCCAGGCCGATATTGATAGGGAGTTTGTAGAAAACCAAGCTATTGCAATAGGGCTGGCCCCTAATGGTGATGAGGTTTCCGATCTTTCAGATAACAATAGTTACACGGAAGATGATCCTACCATTGTAAATGTTTGTACCACAAGTCCACCCCCACCAGTTCTTTCCATTTCACTTGAGAAAACTGGAGAGTTTATAGATAACAATGGAAATGGAGCTGCCGATGAAGGGGAGACCATCGAGTACAGATTTGCCGTAACCAATACCGGCGAGGAAACCTTGTACAACATTACCATTAGTGATCCACTGCCTGGAATACAGATAGTAGGGGGCCCCATTTTACAATTGGAGCCCGGAGAAACCGATAGCGACACCTTTACCGCTACCTACACCATCACCCAACAGGATATTGATAACGGCGAAGTGGTGAACCAGGCTACCGTAACCGGTGAGGACATCAACGGAACCATTGTTACCGATGATTCTGATGATCCAAATGATTTGACCAATTATGACAACAATGGCGACGGTGAGCCCGATGATCCTACTGTAGTTATACTGCCTGAAGTATTGGGTACCAGTTTTGAAATCTATAATGGCATTACCCCTAACGGTGACGGAATGAATGATTTCTTCTGGATAAAGGGAATCCACAATTATCCAAACAATAACGTGAAGATCTTTAACCGATGGGGCGTACTTGTATACGAAACCAATGGATATGGAAGAGGTAGCGACGATAGTGAAAACGTTTTCAGGGGAATCTCTGAAGGCCGTGTGACCATAGAGCAGAATAAGGAGTTGCCTACAGGTACATACTTCTATATCCTGACCTTCCCGGCCGAGAATCCTGGTAAGGCTAGCTATAACGGATACTTATATATAAATAGATAGAAAAATCAAAAAAATTCCTGGGGGGTATTCCCTCCCAGAATCAAAATACATAACTATGAAACACAGTTATCTAACACTACTGATTTTGATTTTACTTGGCTCGTTTTCAAGTAAAGCGCAGCAAGATCCACAGTACACGCAATATATGTACAACACACAGGTGGTAAATCCGGCCTATGCGGGAAATAGGGAGGCCTTGAGCTTTGGCTTGCTATACCGTACACAATGGGTCAATTTTGGCGACGGAAGGCCAAATACGGGCACATTTACCGTCAATTCACCTGTGGGGTACAACATGGGTCTTGGTCTATCTGTTGTAAGCGATAGGATTGGACCGGCGGTTGAAACAAATTTCAACATTGACTATTCCTACAGTATCCAAACTTCCGAGACCGGAAAGCTTTCGTTCGGTCTAAAAGCGGGACTGGACATACTAGATGTTGATTTCTCAAAGCTCAACCTTCCCAGAGATGTATACAACGATCCGTATTTCCAGAATAATATCGACAATAAATTACAGCCCCAGATTGGAGCAGGAGTATATTATAATACCGAAAAATTTTATGTGGGACTATCTGTGCCCAATTTCTTGACCACGAAGCATTTTGATGAAAGTAGTATTGAAGACCTACAAAATATACAGGCCGAAACCACGGCAAAGGAGCGTATGCACTACTTTTTGATTGCAGGATATGTTTTCGACCTTAGTGATAACTTGAAGTTTAAGCCAGCCACACTCTTTAAAATGGTAAGTGGTTCGCCCCTGCAGGCCGACGTGTCTGCCAACTTCCTCTTATACGATAGGGTTACGCTGGGAGCAGCCTATCGTTGGAGCGCTGCCATGAGTGGAATGGTAGGTTTCCAGGCCACCGATAATATTTTTATTGGTTTTGGGTATGATTACCAGACCACAGATATTGAAACTTATAGCGATGGATCGTACGAGGTAATGCTCCGTTTTGAACTGTTCAATAAACCCGAACGTGTGTTAACTCCAAGATTCTTCTAAAAAACTATGACTATGAATACACTTATACGCAACCTATTTCTTTTTGCCCTGGTGGTTTGTACCTCGGGGAGTGCCTTCTCGCAGAAAAGGGAAATCCAGAAAGCCAACAAGGAGTTTGACAAGTTCGCTTATATCGATGCCCGAAAAATTTATCTGAAGGTGGTGGAAGACGGCTACCAATCGGCCGAGATATTAAAAAGACTGGGAGATACCTATTATTTCAACAGTGACTATACCAATGCGGCCCAATGGTATGACAGGTTGGTAAAGAATTATCCCGATGAAATTGAACCCAAATATTATTACCGGGCAGCCCAGTCATTAAAAAGCCTTGGTAAATATGATGAGTCCGACGCACTTTTAAGAGACTATATCGCCAGAGGTGGAAACGGACTCGTTATCAAATCGTATGAAGATGATCCCAACTACTTAAAAAGCACCGTCTTTAAATCGAGAGACTTTACTTTGGAAAAGGTGGGAATCAATACAGACAATTCAGACTTCGGTTCGGCTTTTTATGGTGATGACAAGATAGTCTTTGCGTCATCTTCCAATACCGAGGGCACAAAAATCGCCGAATGGACAGACCAACCCTTCCTTGACCTCTTTGTGGCCGATAAAGATACTCTCACGGGCCAATTGAGCAATGCCGTACCGATGGGAGGCGATATAAACACGCCCTATCACGAATCATCCGCGGCTTTTTCAAAAGACGGCAACACCGTTTATTTTACGAGAAATAATTTCCTCGATGGTAAAAAAGGGAAAGACAAAAACAAAACCATCCGTCTCAAGTTGTACAAGGCCACTAAATTGGGTGAATACAATTGGACCAACGTGGTTGAGCTGCCTTTCAACAGTGATGGTTATTCCGTGGCCCACCCGGCCTTGAGTCCCGATGGAAAAAGATTGTACTTCTCTTCCGATATGCCGGGCACCCGCGGAATGTCTGACCTTTGGTATGTTGATATTCTCGGCAACGATCAATATGGGACGCCCGTCAACCTAGGTCCCGAAATCAATACAGAGGCCAGAGAGTCCTTTCCCTTCATAAGCGAAAGGAACAACCTGTATTTTTCCAGTGATGGCCGATCAGGGTACGGTGGGTACGATATTTTTGTTACGCCACTTGACAAGGATGGCAAACCTGGAAAGATTACCAATTTGGGCACGCCCACCAACAGTGCCAAAGATGATTTTGCTTTCGTTATAAAGGAAGACAAACGCTTAGGTTATGTCTCTTCAAATAGAAGTGGCGATAGGGGCAGTATAGATGACGATATTTACTTGGTCAAGGAAATATGTTCAATCACCATCAAAGGAAAGGTTTTTGACGAAGAAACCAAAGATCCATTGCCCGGAGCCAACGTTAGCTTGCTGGATGAGAACAACCAGCTAGTGAGCCAAACTACCGCCAAAAATGATGGTACCTACAGTTTTGAAGGAGACTGCGGAACACAATATACCGTAAGGGGAATGAAGGAAGGCTACAACCCTTATGAAACAATCATTGAAACCCCGATGTATTCGGGAACCATAGACGTGCCGCTTCCGCTGAAGCGAATAGGGCCTTGCCCACCCAACGATCTGGGTTGCCGTTTGAACCTTCAACCCATATATTTTGATTTTGACAAGTCAAACATCCGGCCTGATGCCGAGGTGGAATTGGCCAAGATCCTCGCAGCAATGCGTGAATACCCAGAGTTGATTATCCATATCGAATCGCATACCGATTCCAGAGGAAGTGACGCCTATAATATGGCACTTTCTGAAAGAAGGGCACAGTCTACCCTTAATTGGCTGGTAAGCAAAGGCATTGATCGAAACAGATTGACCGCCAAAGGTTATGGCGAAAGCCGACTGGTGAACAATTGCTCCAACGGGGTACCCTGTACCGCAGAGGAACACCAGCTTAACCGCAGATCCATGTTTATTATTAAAAATTAGATTAACCAAATTAAATAAAGCTGGGCGTTCAATCTTTCGGGGTTGGACGCTTTTTGTTTTTTAAACCCTTTCCTTTTCGTATTTTTGGCCAAAAGCTTTGCAATGAAAGAGGAACTGGTAGTTCTCGTCAATGAAAACGACGAAAAAATTGGCTTAATGCCAAAACAGGAGGCCCACGAAAAAGGATTGCTGCACAGGGCGTTCTCGGTATTCGTTTTCAACTCAAAAAACCAGCTGATGCTGCAACAAAGGGCATGGCACAAATATCACAGTCCCGGCCTTTGGACCAATACCTGCTGTAGCCATCAACGCGATGGCGAAACCTCTGTTGATGCGGGTAAGCGCCGGCTTATGGAGGAGATGGGCTTTAGTACTGACTTGCGCGAGACCACAACCTTTATCTACAAGGCTCCTTTTGACAATGGCCTCACCGAACATGAGCTTGACCATATACTCATTGGCAATTATGAGGGTAGCCCAAACCTGAACCCCGATGAGGTTGCCGCCTGGAAATGGATGTCGCTGGAAGATGTAAAAGCCGAAATACAGAACAATCCCCAAGAATATACCGTATGGTTTAGAATCATTTTTGACAAATTTTACCAACACCTCGTAGTATGAGCATAACTGTTTACAGAAAAGCCCACTTCAATGCAGCCCATAGGCTGTTTAAAAAAGAATGGGACGATGCCAAAAACCGCGAGGTTTACGGCAAATGCAGCAACCCCAATTATCATGGGCACAATTATGAGCTGGAAGTTGGCGTAAGCGGTGAAATTGACCCCGAAACCGGATTTTTGATGGACCTTAAGATCTTGAGCAAAATTATTAAGGAGGAAGTAGAAGACCCTTTTGACCATAAAAACCTCAACCTGGAAGTGCCCGAGTTCAGCAACCTAAATCCTACCGTGGAAAATATTGCAGTAGTGATTTGGGAGAAATTAAGAAAACGCATCGGTCCGCAATACGGTATCTCGGTCAAGCTATTTGAAACCCCTCGAAACTTTGTTGTTTTCAACGGCCATTGATGATAACTGTCTTCCCTCTATATCCATTAAAATTTAAGCCAATTCTAAAACAAAAAGTCTGGGGCGGCGATAAGTTGGGTGAGCTCTTAAATAAGAATACAGGGAAGGGTACTGGCGAAAGCTGGGAAATTTCAGGCGTAGCCGAAAATGTATCGGTAGTATCCAACGGCCCCTTAAAAGGCAAATCTTTGACCTGGTTGTTGGAAAATTATCGCGAAAAGCTGGTAGGGCAGGAGGTTTATGAAAGGTTCCAAAACACATTTCCCTTATTGTTTAAATTTATTGATGCCAGTAAAGACCTATCGGTACAAGTGCATCCCGATGATCAACTTGCGGAGGAAAGGCATCAATCCTTTGGAAAAACCGAAATGTGGTACATTTTACAGGCCGATACAGATTCACGGCTTATCTTAGGTTTTTCTGAAGAAATGGACCGCCAAAAGTATCTGGCCGCCCTTGCGGAGAAACGGATTACCCAAGTGCTCAATTCGGTACCGGTCAAGAAAGGAGATGCTTTTATTCTCCAACCCGGCACGGTACATGCCATTGGTGCTGGCATTGTACTGGCCGAAATACAGCAAACGTCTGATATTACTTACCGTATTTATGATTGGGACAGACCTGATAACAATGGAGAGATGCGGCAATTGCACACCGAATTGGCCCTTGATGCCATCGATTTTCAATTGTCTAGTCCCAAACTGGAATGTATTCCAGAACAAAACTTGCCTCAACCCTTGGGCCGTACAGATTATTTTGTGGTGAACAACCTCCAGCTTTCCAGCGATTATATTCGCAACCTCCGCGATATTCCTTCCTTTGCGGTATATATGTGCATTGATGGCCGTGCCACTATTGAAACCGATAATTTTTCGGAAGAAATCAAAAAAGGGGAAACCCTTCTGGTTCCGGCACAACTGTCTGAAATAACCTTTATTGCGACCGCGGCAAGTTTTTTGGAAGTGTACATTCCCTAGGCGTACATTCCCTAATTGTTCGTACCTTTGCCGAAATTTTTTTAAAACAATTAATTTATATTATTCCACTTAAAGGAACTGGCTATGGCAAACGTAAGACAACTTAAGAAAGACATCAACTATGTATTGGGCGATATAATCGAGGCCGTTTATATTTGGGAACTCACCCAACCGAAAGAAGACAATCAAAAGGCCGAGGAAATCATTGATGACGCTATTACCACTTTTGATGAATTGATCGCAAAGGTGAACCAAAAAGATGTTGAAAACAAAAAGCAACATTACAAGGCCATCAACGCCGAGCTTGAAAGCCGCGGCAGAAAGCTCATTGACCGTATCAATGCCCTATAGCGAATCGATCTTTTTTCGATCTGCAATAAAAGACTCCAATTCCCTTCCGTATTTGGAGTTTTTTATTTTTGGGGCCAAAGCGTTGTAAACCGTGTCTAAATATTTTGGGTTGGCATTGTAGGCTTCGCTCAACATAACGTAGGGCGCTACCTCAAGCTCGTTATGGTTTATCGCAAAGTTGATGGTTGCCAGATATTTGCTGGATAGCAGGTCGCGTTGTTTTCGGTCTATTTCGATCAAGGCAGAATCGGTTAAATTTTTGGCCAACTTCAATTTTTCCTCAATCAAATTTAGGTTTTTGGCCACATAGCGGTCTTTTAGCCTAAGATATTCCCTCCAGGCTTTGTCATTTTTTGAGCCATTTATCTGGGCAGCACTTCCAAAGTTTTTTAGTCGGGACTGGATATTTATTTCTCCGGTTTCGGCAAAAAAAGCAATTCGGTCATCCCGAAGGCTTGCATCCTTCAATCGCACGGCAAGGTAGTATATCTCGGGACTTTCAATTTTTTGGGAAAATGAAAATTCAGGGTTGCCCTCTACCACCATGGAATCGACCGTCACCAAAACGGTATCCTTGAATTTCTGTAGCAGCAGCGTACCTTTTTTCAATCCTTTTATGGTTCCGCTGAGGTGCATGGTTTCGGTATCCTTGGAACATCCCAAGGTGAGCAGGAGGAGAGTTACTGCTATGGTAAATAGGTATCGCATTCTGTTTTTTGGATAAAGGAGTGCAAAGATGGTTATTTTTTCAGAAAAAAATCAAGCCGCCGATGCCAATTGCATCAAAACCGTACAAAGTATTGCCGCCACCGTACCTATGGCATATCCAAATACCGCGAGCAGTACCCCAACCGTGGCCAGGGAAGGATGAAAGGCTGAAGCCACAATAGGAGCCGAGGCCGCCCCGCCTACATTGGCCTGGCTGCCCACGGCCAAAAAGAAATACGGTGCCCGGATGAGCTTGGCCACCAAAATCATAAGGCCTGCGTGTACGGCCATCCAAACCAAACCGATGAAGATAAGGCCGAGGTTGTCAAAAATAAGGGTCAGGTCCATTTTCATTCCTATGCTGGCAACGAGTATATAGATAAAAACGCTTCCAAACTTACTTGCCCCCGCCCCCTCATAGCTTCTGGCCTTGGTAAAGGACAACAGCACGCCAATAATGGTGGTAATGGTTATCATCCAAAAGAAACTGGAATCGAGAAATGTAAAGATATTGCGGGTTATTCCCTTTGGAATCTCCGCAACGATAGAGGTAAAGAATCCACTCAGAAGGTCGGCCCCAAAATGGGCAAAGCTCACCGTACCGAAAGCTATGGCGGCCAGGATCATCAAATCGGTTAGGGTAGGGTTGCGGTCAACTTTTTTGGCATAGTCTGATACTTTGTTCTTTAAGTTTTCAATGGCAGAGGTATCGGCCTTTAACCATTTGTCAATTTTTGCGGCCTTCCCAATTCCGAAAAGGATAATGGCCATCCAGATATTGGCCACTACGATATCTACAAACACCATTCCTCCATATAGTTTTTGGTTGTAGCCATAAATCTCCAGCATGGCGGTTTGGTTGGCGCCACCACCAATCCAGCTCCCGGCTAGGGTTGATAGGCCACGCCAAACGGCATCGGCACCTTCGCCGCCCACGGCCTCGGGATGTATGCTGCCCACAATCAGCACTGCAATGGGCCCGCCCAGTACAATGCCAATGGTTCCGGCAAAAAACATGATCAAAGCCTTGGGCCCCAAGTTCAGCACGCCTTTTAGGTCTATACTCAGGGTCATAAGCACCAAGGCCGCGGGCAACAGATACCTGCTGGACATATAATAGAGACTGGTACTGCCTAGGGCAACCTCCCCTTCGGGAGAAACCGTGGTCCATTCCGGAGCAATCACCCCTGCAGTGGTAAGCAGGGCCGGCAGAAAATATGCCATAAACAGGGCCGGTACTATGCCGTAGAATTTTGCCCAGAAACCGCTCTCGCGCGAGGAAGTATAAAAAATAAAGCCCAGGGCCAACATCAGGATACCGAATACTATGGTATCATTGGTAAACAGTGGGGTGGTGTCAACAATTAATTCAGCGGTGGTATCTTGCATTTCGGGTTGTTTTGCCGCAAAATACAATTATTTTTTTATTTGGATTCCTTCTTGATAAATAGGCTAATGGTTTGGAGCAATTCGGGCATTACCGGTAAATTGTAAATATTGTACGACTTGCTGTTTTCCAGCATATTGCCCTCTATTTTTTTGAAGATGTGGTTCATTCCGGCAATAATCCTTATTTCAGATTTCGGATTGGCCTGGTGCAGCAACTCGGCTTCGGCCTCCAGTACCTGTATATCCTTATCGCCATTAATAATGAGAATGGGAATGTTGAGTTTTGCAATTTCCACCTTGGGGTCATATTGCATCCAAGTATAAAGGAAGGGTTGTATTTCTTTTCGGAAAATAGAGGCGAGGCCAGGGCTATAATTGGTGGCCATACCATTGACGCGAAGATCATCAAAGGCACTGCGGGCATTGTCTGCCAGACCGGGCGCCTGTTTTGAAAGTTGGTCCACAATCACGTCGTCAATTTCCTGGCCGGCACCGGCAAGGGAAATAAAGCCATCGGCCCCATCCTGGGCTGCTACCATGCCTACAAGGGAGCCCTGGCTATGGCCGATAATAAAGATTTTTGAAAACCTCTCGTCTTTTTTGAAATATTCAAGTACGGCGCGGGCATCATCAATAAAATCCTCAAACCGAATGTTTTTTTCATTAATCGAGCCCAGCTTCATCTGTTTTACAATTCTCTTATCATAGCGATAAGTTGCAATGTGACGGTCAAAAAGGCCTTCGGCCAAAAACCTTAGGGAGTTGTTTACGAGCATTTGCTGGTTGCCATTGCGGTCTGTAGGGCCACTGCCACCAATAATGATAGCCAGCGGAAGCTTTCCGGTAGTTTCCGGAACCAGCAAGGTGCCGTCGATAAGCGGGGTAATGCTAAGGTCCTGGCCGGGATATTTTTCAGTTTGGCCAAAAGCAACATTGCCGATTAACAACAAAAGGATTAACCCGAAATAACGCATTTTATAAACTTCTTGTTTTGACATTGGGTAATGATAACTGATGGACGCAAAGGTATATTGTTTTCCGTTATTGGAAGTTATTCCAAAATATCCAATAACCTGAACTGGTCCGCAGCTTGCAGATCTTCAAGTTCCTCCCATGAAATGGGCTTGGCGATGCCAGCGTGCTTATTGGGCCTAACGGAATAAGGACATACCGAGGTCTGGCCATAGGCGTTGCGCAGATAATCCACGAATATTTTGCCATCGCGTTTGTTTTTCCGCACCGCCGTTGTGAGCAGGTCGGGATGTTGCTTTTCCATTTGTTGGGCGAGGGATTTGATTTCTTCCCTAACCGAATCAAAGGTTTTGGTGCGTCGCTGGGTGTACCAAACGTGCAGGCCGTTTTGGCCCGTAGTCATGAGCTGGGGATCTTTTCCTTTTTCCTTGAAAAAATCACCGATAATCCGCGCGGCCTTTTTAACCTTTTTAAAGGAATTTTCTGGAGGATCAAGGTCAAATACTATTTTGTCAGGCTTGTGGAGCTTGTCTATTTTTGACAGCCATATATGAAATCCTATGGTGC
>CAYSLM010000084.1:0-11646 GCA_964431895.1 uncultured Aequorivita sp. | reverse complement strand
CCCCCTCGACCATGGCTGCGGTTTTGGGGCTGGAAGACCATTTGGTGGAGGAAATTTGTGCCAATACCTCCGGAATTGTAGTAGCCGCAAACTATAATTGTCCCGGCCAATTGGTGATTTCGGGCGAAGTGCCTTCCGTGGAAAAAGCCTGCGAAAGCCTAAAAGAAGCCGGTGCCCGACGAGCCCTGATCCTGCCGGTGGGTGGTGCCTTCCACAGCCCATTGATGGAGCCTGCTCGAGAGGAGCTTGCCGCTGCCATTGAGACCACGGAATTTTCAGAACCCGCCTGCCCCATCTACCAAAACGTATCGACCTTTGCCGTTACCGAGCCCGAAAAAATTAAGGAAAACCTCATTTTTCAATTGACTGCTCCGGTAAAATGGACGCATAGCATTCAAAATATGATAAAGGACGGGGCAATTAAATTTATTGAAGTTGGCCCCGGAAATGTTTTGCAAGGTTTGGTAAAAAAGATTGACCCTTCTGTTGAAACGGGGAAGGGGGAAATGTAAGACGGTTTTTAAAATCGCTATTGCAAAACCTGCGATTTGAAGATTTTAAATCGAAAAAACTCCTAAGATGGGCAATTCTTAGGAGTTTTTGGTTTTTCTAGCTCCGTTTCCCGTCAAACAAAAAAATAAACCCGATCATGGTTTTCAAGAATTATCATTGGGCCATTTGATCAACCCCCCGCTCATAAAATTCCCTTCTTTCAAACTCCGGCACCAGATCGCCGCCCGTGGCCCAAACCACGTGGGTGGCGTTTACCATATTCAGTTGGCGCATTTGGGCATATTGGGTGGTGGCTACCCGTTGTGGACCAATAAGTCCTGCCGTGGCAGAAGGCTCCAAAAAGACGTTTTCGGTATCCTTTAATTGTGCCAAAAGCGTAAAAAGCTGGTCGTCTTCAATGGTGTAAATACCGCTGGCAATATGGCTACTCACCGTGGTGGCAAAATTGGAAGGGCGCCCCACCGCCAGGCCGTCGGCCTCAGTATTGTTGTCCAGCCCAATATCCTGCACGCTTATATTGCTCATTTCGCCGGTCACCAAACCGGTAAGTACGGCGGGAGAATGGGTGGGCTCCACATAAAAACAATGCACATGGTCGCCATATATTTGTTTAAGTCCCAAAGCTGTTCCGCCAGGCGAGCCGCCCACACCGCACGGCGAATACACAAACAGCGGATGATCGGCATCTACCCTAATGTTTGCGGCCTCCAATTGTTTGGCCACCCGCAAGGCCCCAACGGTATAACCCAAAAAGAGCTCGTGCGAGTTTTCATCATCCACAAAATAGGCCCTGGTGTCGGCATTGGTTTTTTGCCTTCCGGCGAGGATGGCCTCACTGAAATCGCCTGCAAACTCCACCACTTCCACGCCCTTGGAGCGCAGCAGGTCTTTTTTCCACTTTTTGGCATCGGAAGAAACATAGACCGTGGCCTTAAAACCGAGCGCCGCACTGATCACGCCAATGCTCAGGCCCAGATTGCCCGTTGAACCCACGCCAATTTTGTATTGGCTAAAGAAATCGCGGAATTCTTCGGAAGCAAACACGCCATAATCATCCGTTGGGCTTATCATTCCCGCTTTCAACGCCAAGGTTTCGGCATGGTGAAGCACTTCGTAAAAGCCGCCCCGGGCCTTGATGGAGCCCACTATGGGCAGGGCGTTGTCGCATTTCAGAAAAAGACGGCCTACTATTTGGGGACCCTGCTGGTTTAAAGTTTTCTTCATCTCCGGAATTTCCCGTAAGGGCGACTCCAACCGGCCATTGGTAGCGGCCGTTTCGGGAAAGGCTTTTTCAAAGAAAGGTGCAAACCGCTCCCAAAGCTGTTCCGCCTCCTCCATATTTGCCCGGGTCACGGGCAGGGTAGGCATCTGGGCCATGCTCTTTAGGGAAGGGTTCAGCCAAGTAACGGGCCACATTTGGACAACCTCTTCCAAAATAGGATTTTCATCCACAAGTTGGGCTATTCTATCTTTTGTAAACATATTCATTCGGTTTTGGGCAGTGGAATTTCCTTCCGCCGCTTTCAGGATTCCAAAGTGGCCTCCATACTGATTTTAAGGCTGAGGGCCTTGCTCACCGGACAGTTTTCCTTGGCGGCATTGGCGCACTCCATAAACTTATCTTCACTGATATTCGGAATTCTGGCCTTTAGGGTAATATGCGAGCCGGTAAGCTCCAGTGTATCGGTATCCATGGTTACCTGGGCGGTGGCATCCAGCGAATCTGGGGTGTAGCCTTCCTTTCCGAGGATCATACTGAGCGCCATGGCAAAACATCCGGCGTGGGCAGCGGCCAAAAGCTCATCGGGATTGGTGGCCTTGCCATCGCCAAAGCGCGAGTTAAAGCAGTAATCGTTATCGTTGAGCACCTTGCTCTGGGTGGTCAATTTTCCTGTTCCTTCTTTTAGGGAGCCGCTCCAAACGGCATTGGCTGTTCTTTTCATTTTAAAAATTTTTTAAGTGAATAATTTATTCTGCCGCCCCTGGCACAATCACGGTTTTCGCGCAATAATGGCATAGGCGGTCATTTGGTCTTCGTATTTGATGAAGATTTTTCGCATTTTCAATATCCGTTTCTTCGCCTTGGGATGGGTAAGTATGTTGAAGCCAATTTTCAAAGCCCTAAAAAGGCCTTCATCGGCTATCATCCGTTGGGGTTTTAACAAGTGCATCGGGGCCTCGTATATTTCCTTTATTTCAAACCCTTCCTTTTCCAAAAGGCCGCACCACTCACATTTTGTCAAGGGTCGCGCATTTACGCGTATCACCTGTGCCAACCGGCGCTGGATGGTGCCCTTAAACTCGGGGTCAAGATCATCGGGCTTTAGGCCCAGTTCGTGTATGCCGTAGAGTCCGCCGGGCTTCAATACCCTAAAGGCCTCCTTGATGATTTCGGCCTTGCGTTTGTCTACCTGCATAGTGAGCATGGCTTCGCCCAACACTTTGTTGGCGCAACAGGCTTCCAGGCCAGTGTCTGCAGCCGTGGTATTGACTATGGCCGCCGTGTGGGTGCCGTTTAATTTGGCGCGAAGGCGGGCAGTGGCCTCCTGGTTCAGCTCGATGCCGGTGTATTTTTTTGGTTTTTTACGAAGAACTAAATCCATCGTAAAGCCCATTCCGGGAGCAAATTCCACAAAGGTATCCTGCTGCTCTATCTGGAGGCCATTGACAAGCTTTTGGGTGAGCTCCCTGCCCCCGGGGCGGAGCACCCGTTTGCCCATATTGGCCAGGATCCAATGCCCCTGTTCGGTATTGATGGTTTGATGTGCCATTATGATTGCGATTTTTTTGCTACGTCCTCAACCCGTTGGGCAGAATCGGCCTTGTTAAGGCTCAGTCTTACGGTGCTTTTTTCAAGAGCCTTCAAATCGTGGGGAATTCCGCCTTCCAAGGCAATCAAATCGCCTTTTTTCAGGTGGTGCACTTCTCCCTTTACCCCAAAATCTATGGCGCCCTCAAAAATTTCAACCACAATGGGAAATGGGGTTTTGTGTTCCTTCATCACCTGTCCCGGCTGGAAGGCAATCCTGATTTCCTTGCCGCTTTCCGTTTCCATCAAAACTTGGATGGTCGGGCGGGTTTCGTGATATTGGATTTCGTTTGTAAGTGATGCAACTTTCATATAGAATTTTTTTGTTATTTAGAATGATTCAAAATTAGTAAAAAAATCCTGTTTCGCCAGACAAATATTTCATAAACTTTGGGCGTTGGTGTAACTTGGGATTATTCATAGAAAAATGGCCCTTTGGTTACCAATGGCCCCCGCTTTTTTTATTATGAAGGAAATGAATGAGAAACAACCCAAACCCAATTTGAAGTTAACCCCGCTGGTGGAGGAGCACGACGAGGTGGTCCTTTTTTGCGAGCGCATAAGGGAAGGGCTTCAAAACGGTATTGACGACAAGCGCATCAAGGCCTATGTTGACTGGTTTAAGACGGCCTACCTCGACCCGCATTTCGAAATGGAGCAGACCCTCGTCTTCCCCATTTTGGGAAACACCAACGTGCGTACCCGACGGGCGTTGGCCAACCACCGAAGACTGGACAGACTGTTTGCGAAAACCACAGACCTACATAAAACCCTGCATAAAATAGAAGAGGAACTCACCAGTTTTATAGGCTTTGAGGAGCGGATCCTCTATAACGAAATCCGCGGGCTTGCCACCCCCGAACAATGGCAGGAAATTGAAAAAGGCCACCAAGATCTGGAGTTTAACGATGCCGAATGGACCGACCGCTTTTGGGAAGAAACGAAAAACTAAACCACACCGCTCCAGTAACTTAGTAACTTAACAAAAAAAACGCCAGGGTCCTGCCCTGGCGTTCGTTTCTCATATTTTAATGCTCCTTATGCGCTTAACCTACAATCGGCGCAGTCTTTTACCTTGCCGTAATAGGTCTCCCTATATTTGTGGAGCGTTTTAAAGGGAAAGTTCAAAAAGGTCTTTTTAATGTAAATCACACTGGTGGTGAACATTCCCATCTTTTCTGTAAATCGTTTTTCTGTTTTTGTTTGTCGTTTCACTGAAACTAACTTCATAACGTGTTTTTCTTCTCTTTTTTGGGTTAGCTGCAAAGAAACAAAGGCTATTTCCCAATTCCAAAGAAATACCGTTAAACCTGGGTTAAACCATTGATAAACACCAAACCTCCCAGGTCTTAGAGTCCTGTGAGGTTTTAAAGTATTGCGAAGCTTACTAAACCCCGCGCAATTTTTTCTCCCACTTCCAGGCCGACTGTAGGGCCTCTTCCATGGTTTTTTCGGCTTTCCAGCCCAGCACTTCATTTGCTTTCGTGGTATCGGCATATACGGCAATCACGTCGCCGGGGCGGCGGGCCACTATCTTATAATTCAATGGTTGGCCTGTGGTTTTCTCAAAGGCCTTGACAACTTCCAAAACGGAACTGCCCCTGCCGGTACCCAGATTGAACACTTCAAAATTGGCCGTATTCTTTTGTTGCAATAGGCGTTCCAAGGCAACCACATGCGCCTTGGCAAGATCTACCACGTGTATGTAATCGCGAATGCAGCTTCCGTCCTCGGTGGGGTAGTCATTTCCAAAAACCGAAAGCTGTTCCCGAACCCCGGCAGCCGTCTGGGTGATAAACGGGACCAGGTTTTGTGGTACGCCGGCGGGCAACTCTCCTATTTCCGCCGTATGGTGGGCCCCAATGGGGTTGAAATACCGTAGGGCAATTGATTTTAGATTGGAAATGGCACAGGTGTCCCTTAATATTTCCTCGCTGATCTGTTTGGTATTGCCGTAGGGCGAAGTGGCCGGTTTTACAGGTGCATCCTCGGTTATGGGAAGCGAATCGGGTTCGCCATACACCGTGCAGGAGGAGCTGAAAATAAAATTGTCAATGCCATAGGCCTTACATTCCTGAAGCAGATAGATAAGGGTGTTTAGGTTGTTTTCGTAATAGAGCAGCGGGTTTTCCACACTTTCCCCCACGGCCTTGCTGGCCGCAAAATGAATGACCCCCTCCAAATCCTGATGCTCCTTGAAAAAGTCGGAAACATCGGCTTTTATCCTTAAATCAAGCCGCTCAAAAATGGGCTGGGATTGGGTGATATTGGCAATGCCTTCCAAAACGTCGAGCGATGAGTTGGAGAGATTGTCTATAATTACGGCTTGATAGCCGGCCCTCTGCAGTTCTACAACGGTGTGCGAACCAATATAGCCCAACCCGCCGGTTACGAGAATTTTTTTCATTATTTGGAAACGAAGTTTATAACGGTTTCGGCAATATAGTCAATTTGCGCGTCATCAAGCTCGGTGTGCATGGGCAGCGAAATCACTTCTTTTACCAACTGGTTGGTCACCGTAAAATCCGCTTCCCTGTACCGATCATCGCGATAGGCTTTTTGAAGATGCAGCGGAATAGGGTAATACACGCCGCACGGAATGCCCTTTTCGTTCAAATGCTTTACCAAGGCATCGCGGTCTGCATTTTTTACCTTGAGGGTGTATTGGTGGAAAACGTGGGTATGGTCCCGCAGGTTGTTCTCGGCATCATAGCCGCCGGGGGTTGTCAGGTTTTCAACATCCTTGAAAGCCGCGGTATATTTGTTTGCCGCCTCAATGCGCGCCCGGTTGTAGGCATCAAGTTTTGGGAGCTTGGCCCTAAGCACGGCAGCCTGTATGGAATCGAGCCTGCTGTTTACGCCAACCACATCGTGGTGGTAGCGCTCGTACATTCCGTGGTTTACAATGCCGCGAATGGTATGTGCCAAACCATCATCATTGGTAAAAATGGCCCCGCCATCGCCATAACAACCCAGATTTTTCGATGGGAAAAAAGAAGTTGACGCTACGTGGCCAATGGTTCCGGTTTTCTTGGACGTCCCATCTTTCGAGTGGTAATTTGCGCCAATTCCCTGGGCATTGTCTTCTATTACATAAAGATTGTGTTCCTCGGCAATCGCCATGATTTCGTCCATATTGGCGGCAAGGCCAAAAAGGTGAACGGGAACAATGGCCTTGGTCTTGGGAGTGATGGCTTTTTTTATGGCTTCCACATCAATATTGAAATTCACGGGATCTACATCTACCAGTACCGGCGTTAACTGTAGCAGGGCGATTACCTCCACGGTGGCCGCAAAGGTGAAATCGGCCGTTATTACCTCATCGCCCGGTTTTAGGCCCAGGCCCATCATAGCAATCTGGAGCGCGTCGGTGCCATTGGCGCAGGGAATTACGTGCTTTACGCCCAAATAATCTTCCAGTTCCTTTTGAAAGGCATGCACGGCCGGGCCGTTTACGAAACTACTGGTATCGAGCACTTCCTGTATTCCGGCGTCAACCGTTTCCTTTATATCTTGGTATTGGCCCTTGAGATCGACCATCTGTATTTTTTTCATCCGTGGGAAAATTGATTGCCGCAAAATTACGAAATTGATATTTGATAACAGGATTGGCGGGCGGGGATTGGTTAATTGTGAATTGTTAATTGTTCCTAATGTTGATAATTCCAAACCGGAAAGGGGAATTTAGTATTTTTACATCCCAATGCACGCACTTTACAATTTACTTATCCATTTGGCTACCTTCGGGGTAAAGGTGGCAGCTTTATTCAACGGCAAGCTGAAACAGTTCGTTCATGGCCGAAGGAACGTTCTCCAACAGTTGCGGCAAAATATTTCTGCTACAGACCAAACCATTTGGTTCCATTGTGCTTCCCTGGGCGAATTTGAACAGGGTGTCCCCATTATGGAAGCCTTGCGGAAAAGCAAACCCGACCACAAACTGGTGGTAAGTTTTTTTTCGCCCTCGGGCTATGAAGTGAAAAAAAACAGTCCCTTGGCCGATGCGGTAGTCTATCTGCCACTGGACACCCCAAAAAGCGCCAAGAGATTCGTCGAGACCCTGCAGCCGGGCCTGGCCATTTTTGTGAAATATGAATTCTGGCCTAACTATCTTTTTGAACTTCAGAAAAAAAAGGTACCAACAATTTTGGCTTCGGGAGTTTTTCGGGAAAACCAGATCTTTTTTAAAAGTTACGGCCGATTTATGCGGAAGGCCCTTACTGCCTTTGACCACTTTTTTGTACAGGACCAAAATTCGGCAACCCTGCTCCAAGCTATCGGCTTCAACAATGTAACCCTCAGCGGCGATACGCGTTTTGACCGGGTCTCGCATCAGATTGAGGTGGACAATACCCTAACCTTTGCCGAGGAATTTAAGGGCAACTCACTCTGCATTGTCTGCGGCAGCACTTGGCCAGAAGATGAAGCGGTACTTTTGGAATACATCAATTTGGCCCCTGAAAAGGTAAAATTTATCATCGCTCCGCATAAAATAGATGCCGACAATATTGAAGCTTTCCGCAGGAAAATCGATAAAAAAACAGTGCTCCATTCCCAAATGGAGGTGGCAACCCTTTCGGAGTACGACGTATTGATCATTGACTGCATTGGCCTGTTGGGAAAGCTCTACAGCTATGCAGATATTGCCTATATTGGTGGGGCCATGGGCAAAACGGGCCTCCACAATATTTTGGAGGCGGCCACCTTTGGGGTGCCTATCGTCATCGGAAAAAACTATAACGCATTCCCCGAAGCCGTCCAACTACGGGAACTGGCGGGGCTGTTTGCCATACAAAATGCTTCGGAATGTACCGCCATATTTCAAAAA
The DNA here is from genome assembly GCA_964431895.1 of uncultured Aequorivita sp. Taxonomy (GTDB): domain Bacteria; phylum Bacteroidota; class Bacteroidia; order Flavobacteriales; family Flavobacteriaceae; genus Aequorivita. The sequence goes on along the minus strand of CAYSLM010000084.1, from coordinate 3,496 downwards.
TTGGTCAAAGATGCTCAGTTTCGCAATAAAACCGGAATGATCGCCGAACACTTCGTCAACAAACGCACCGGCGCTACCCATACCATTTGCGCCTTTCTTCAAAAGTTGAAATTTTAATCGCTGTTTTCAGAAACAAGCCACTTTCCCAAAAATGATAAAATATTGAACAATCTGAGATAAAATGCAGGATTGGACTGAAAAGTATTCATTTAATTAATAAATCATTTACAATTTTTAGCAAATAATTATCAATGGGAGGCTGATTAAAGGTTTAGATTTGTCTCTTAACATAACCAATAAAACCCTATTTATGAAAAAGTTATTAGTACTGGCTTCCATTGCAACACTGGCCTTTGGCTCGTGCCGCGAGAAAAAAACCGAGACCAAGGAAGTAATACGCGAAGTGAAAGTGGAAACCCCCGAACCCGAAGAAAGAAAAGGAATTCTTGAGCGGGCTGGCGAAAAGGTTGACGAAAGGGTCAATAAGGAAATCGACGAGGAATTGGACAAAATAGAAGACGACAATTAATCTTTAAAAGCAATAAATTAACACTAACCCAATTTAACACTAACCCAAAACCCAGAAACTATGAGAAAATTAAGTATGATTGCCATCTTGGCCGGACTGTTTGCTTTTTCTTTTTCTTCCTGTAGGGACCAAAAAACCCAAAAAGAGGAGGTTATCGAGGAAATGCAAGACAAAGGCGCCGACATCAAGGTGAAGGATGATGGTGATAAGATCAAAATGGAGACGGAAAACGAAGAAGTAAAAATCAAGACCGATGATGACGGCGATGTAAAGATAAAAAGGGAAACCAAAGATTAGGACTCTTCCTTTTTAAGCCTGAAAGAGCAGGTAATGGGCTGTCCCAAATTCAGTAGGCATTCATTGCCAAACCGTATTTGGGACAGTTTTTTTTATACGAAATATTCAGGAAGACCCACACAAAAAACCTAGACCCGGATAACCCAACAGCTCAATAACTTATTAACCTAAAAAAATAGCTGCATCCCATTCTTCCCATTGCAAGTTTTTAAAGACTTTGTTGGGGAAATTTGAGATACAGCTATCGCTATTTAAGAAAAAGTTTCCGAAAGGCCAGCTGCGCTTCCGCAAGGCTTCAACCGCCTTATTCCTTGTCCTTTATTTTGATTTTCATTCCGTTCACGTCCTTGAGCTGTGCGCGCACTTCTTCCTCGGTCCCCGTAAAGGTTTTGGTTTCTGTGGTTTCTACCCCGTCAACGGTTCTGGTGATGGTCACATTGGCCGTAACCTGGTCTGTATTGTCATTTTTCAGCATCTCGACCACGGTTTCGGTTTTGTCTTTTAGGTTTTCGCCTTGTTGGAAAACGTTTCCACCGTTTTCCAGATACTCGATCTGCTTCTCGGTAAGGATGGTTTTATTGCCTTCGGCATCTATAAAATACACCTCCTGCTCTGTAGTGGCGGCAGCCTCGATCTCGCCGTGGTTGCCGAGTATTGGCGCAAGTACAAGCCCCACCAAACAGGTAAGCTTGATAAGGATGTTCATGGATGGTCCTGAGGTATCCTTAAAAGGATCTCCCACGGTATCACCGGTTACGGCGGCTTTATGGGCATCACTGCCTTTATAGGTCATTTGACCGTTGATCTCCACTCCGGCCTCAAATGATTTCTTGGCATTGTCCCAAGCGCCACCGGCATTGTTTTGGAAGATGGCCCACATCACGCCGCTCACACATACGCCGGCCATATAGCCACCCAGGGGTTCGGCACCGAAAAGCAGGCCAATGATTACTGGGGTAATGATGGTCAAGAGGCCGGGCAGCAACATTTCCTTTAGGGCTGCCTTGGTTGAGATATCAACACATTTGGCATATTGCGGTGTACCGGTTCCTTCCATAATTCCAGGAATTTCGCGGAACTGTCTGCGCACCTCCTGCACCATTTCCATCGCGGCCTTTCCCACCGATTTCATGGCCATGGCAGAGAAAACTACAGGAATCATTCCGCCCACAAATAACATGGCCAGCACATCGGCCCGGAAGATGTTGATCCCGTCAATTCCCGTAAAGGTTACGTAGGCGGCAAACAGGGCCAGGGCCGTAAGCGCGGCAGAGGCAATTGCAAATCCTTTTCCTACGGCGGCAGTGGTATTTCCAACGGAATCCAACACGTCAGTACGCTCGCGTACTTGCGGGTCCAGCTCGCTCATCTCGGCAACGCCCCCGGCATTATCGGCTATGGGTCCGAAAGCATCTATGGCCAGTTGCATGGCGGTGGTAGCCATCATAGCCGAAGCGGCAAGGGCCACTCCATAAAATCCGGCCAGCTCATAGGAACCGTAAATAGCGGCAGCAAAAAGCAATACCGAAGCAAAGGTAGATTTCATACCCACGGCAAGACCGGCAATAATATTGGTGGCCGCTCCAGTAGAGGAATTCTTTACAATATCGAGCACTGGCTTTTTACCCAAACTGGTATAGAAAGCCGTTACAAAGGAGATAAGTGCCCCCACGGCCAAACCGATACAGGCAGACCAGAATACGTTTATGGAAGGAATATCACGGGGAACAAGCTCTCCGAAAAACTTCATGTTCATGGTTTCTGGAAGCATCCAGCGAATGAGGAAATAACTGGCGATAAGCGTAATGATTATGGCCGCCCAGTTGCCGGTATCCAGTGCCTTTTGCACCTGTGGCTCCTTGGCCTCGTTGTTTTTGATACTTACAAAGAAAGTACCTATTATGGAGGCCAGCACTCCCACCCCCGCAATAACCAGTGGAAGAAGGATGGGGCCCATATTGTTGAAACTATCTACAAAAGGCGTTTCAAGCGACATATCGCGGATCACGTAGTTCCCCAGTACCATGGCCGCAAGTACGGTAGCAACATAGCTACCAAAAAGGTCGGCACCCATCCCCGCTACGTCGCCCACGTTATCGCCTACGTTATCGGCAATGGTTGCGGGGTTTCTGGGATCGTCCTCAGGTATTCCGGCTTCTACCTTGCCTACAAGGTCGGCACCCACATCGGCGGCCTTGGTATATATACCCCCACCCACACGGGCAAACAGGGCGATACTCTCCGCCCCCAGCGAGAACCCGGCTAGGGCTTCCAATACTACGGTCATTTCATCATAAAAGTTTAGCGGATCGGTTCCGATAAACTGCCCGATAAAGAAAAGGAAGAACAAACTCAATCCCAACACGGCCAGTCCGGCCACGCCAAGCCCCATTACGGTACCGCCGCCAAAGGAAACCTTTAGGGCCTGTGGTAGGCTGGTCTTGGCAGCTTCGGCAGTACGCGCGTTGGCATCGGTGGCAATGCGCATCCCGATGTTTCCGGCCAGGGCCGAGAAGATGGCACCGCATATAAAGGCCGGTACTATCATCCAGCTCGTGGTCTCAACCATTTGGGAAACCACAAAAAGCAAAACGGCCGCAATCACGGCAAAAACCACCAGCAAACGGTATTCGGCGTTGAGGAAGGCCAAGGCACCTTCCTTGATGCTTT
>CAYSLM010000083.1:0-11909 GCA_964431895.1 uncultured Aequorivita sp. | reverse complement strand
GCCAGGTTTTCATCCTGGTAACAGGGGTTCGATTCCCCTACGGACTACAAAAATTAGATTTAATAGAATTTAGAAGATGGCAAATCACAAGTCAGCATTAAAGAGAATTAGAAGTAACGAGGCAAAACGCTTGCGTAACCGTTACCAGCATAAAACCGCACGTAGCGCCATGAAAAAACTTCAGGAGCTTACAGATAAGAAAGAGGCTGAAAAATTGCTCCCTTCCGTTGTTTCTATGATCGACAAATTGGCCAAGAAAAATATCATTCACGATAACAAGGCCGCACACCTTAAATCGAATATGGCAAAACACGTTGCCACACTTTAAGTTATACAATGGTTATTTCGATTGAACCCTTTCAGTTAGCTGAAGGGGTTTTTTCGTTTAAAGGATTGCCTGCAGAGAAAATTACAAGGCAACCGAAGCAGGGACCAAGCCGGAAAAATCACCTTCATTGCGGATGATGTCCCTTACAATGGTAGAAGATATGTGCGATACTTCGGGCGAAGCGATAAGAAAGATACTCTCTACCCCGGCCATTTTATAATTGGTCTGCGCAATGGGCTGCTCGTAGTTTAGGTCGGTGCTATTGCGAAGGCCCCGAACAAGGCATCTTGCGTCTTCCTGGGCGCAGAATTTGGCCGTAAGGCCTGAATAACTTTTAACCGTGACCTTCGGCTCATTTTCAAAAGCCTCTTTTATAAACTGCAAGCGCTGCTCCAACGAAAACATCGTGGTTTTTCCGGCATTGATGCCCACGGCAATGATGAGTTGGTCAAACAAGGGAAGGGCCCGCTCAATAATATCGATATGCCCCAAGGTTATGGGGTCAAAAGTTCCCGGAAAGACGGCGCGTTTCATAATGCAGTTTTTTTTGTTTTAACCGAATCTATCAAGATTCCTTTTCCCAATGGCTTCCCTCGTATTTTAAGGCCGCCAGGGGTGCACTAAGGTAACAACTTCCTATAAAAAAGCCCTGTATTTTATAGAAATTTGGAAGCCAGGATTAGCAGCGCGGCCAGAATCGTGGCCATGATCACCCCTCTGGCGCGGTAATACTGGTTTTTCTTTAGATAGATAAAAAAAACGATAAGATTCAGAATGGCCCCCAGGGCAATCAGGCTGCCTAAAAAATCATTTTCCGCCGCCGCCTTGATTGTGGCCTCCAGGCTCAATTTAGAAAAAAAGAAGATGTAAAGATAGGTTCCGGCCATATTTGCGGCCAGACCTATCAAAAAGCCAATCAGTATTTCCTTTACGTGTGGTTTCATCTTTTAAAGCGAATTTTGCCTATGATTTTTACAGGTCCCAAGTATTGAGTTCGTCAATGGCGTGGTGGGCGGTAAGGTCAAACTGCACGGGCACGACTGAAACATAGCCGTTGCGCAAGGCCCATTCATCGGTGTCTTCGCCCTCGTCCTCATTGACAAATTCGCCGGTAAGCCAATAATAATCGCGGCCCAGTGGATTGGTACGTTTGTCAAACTTCTCTTCCCAATGGGCATTTGCCTGGCGACATACCTTGATGCCCTTGATTTCTGAAGTTCCCAGTTTGGGAATGTTTACATTGAGGACCACGCCTTTGGGCAGGCCGTTTTTGATTATCTGTTGCGCAATGGTCCTGGCAATCTTGCCCGAGGCCGTAAAATCTGCTTCCAAGGCATAATCGAGCAGTGAAAAGCCCACCGAAGGTATCCCCAGTGTGCCGGCCTCAACCGCCGCACTCATAGTTCCGCTATAAATTACGTTGATTGACGAGTTGCTGCCGTGGTTTATTCCGCTCACGCACAAATCTGGCTTTCGTTTCAAGATTTCATTTACCGCAAGCTTCACGCAATCTACCGGGGTGCCGCTGCAGCTATATTCGCGTTGCAGCTCATCTTCTCCGGTTTTTATACTATTGCAGTACAACGCATCGTTAATGGTAATAGCGTGGCCCATACCGCTCTGGGGCGAGTCTGGCGCCACCACGCAAACATCGCCCAGCGTGTTCATGGCGGCAATTAGCGCGCGTATGCCGGGCGCATTAATGCCATCGTCATTGGTTACCAAAATAAGAGGTCGGTTTTTTGCCATTGCGTTTTATTTTTGAAGCCACAAAAATACATTTTAAAATCCTGAAAATAAATTGCCCAGCCTTGAAACTGTTTAACAAAAAATTAGTACCATTATACTTTAATGGCACAGTTTTTTATATAATTTAGGCACTCTCAAAAAACAATAGTATTACCTATGCGCATCATGAAGAAGAATTTAAAAGTTTTGTTCCTGGCGGTATTTGTCGCCGTAGCCTCGTGCAGTTTTACCACCAAGGAATTTAACGATCCCGATAAAGACAAGCTCCTTTTAGACCTTATAACCTATGTCATGGAAAAGGGGCATTATGACCCCAAGCAGATTGACGACCGGTTTTCGGAAGATGTCTATAAAAATTTCATCAATGGCCTCGATCCCCTAAAACGCTATTTTTTGGCCAGCGATATTGCCGAATTCAGCAAGTACAAGACCGAAATTGACGATCAAATAAAAAACAAGGATCTTTCATTCTTCAATGAAGTTTATGATCGTTTTCTGCAACGGATGGAGGATGTAAAGAAAATTTATCCCGAAATCCTAAACAAGCCTTTTGATTACACCGAAAAGGAAACCATTAATGTAGATTATGACAACCTGGCCTATGCCGAATCTATGAAGGATCTTAAAAAGCGATGGAAACAGCAACTGAAGTTTACCACGCTTTCCAGCTATTATGATCTGGTTGAGGAGCAAAAGAACAGAAAGGAAAAGTTGGCCTCAAATGAAAATGCTGAGGTTAAGGAGGAATCCGCTTCCGAAAACAAACAAACCGACGCGGGTTTTGAGCCGAAGAGTCTGGCAGAGCTGGAAGTAAAGGCCAGAGAGACCACAAAGACTTCCCTTGACGAGTACTATGACTTTACAAACGATCTGGAACGCAAGGATTATTTTGCCATATTCCTCAACACCATCGTAGAGGAATTTGATCCGCACAGCAATTATTTTGCCCCGCCAGATAAGGACCGTTTCGATTTGCAAATGTCAGGCAAATTGGAGGGAATAGGGGCGCGACTCCAAAAAAAGAACGACTATATTACCGTAATAGAGATCATTAGCGGCGGGCCCGCCTGGCGCAGTGAGAAAATTGAAGTGGGCGATGCCATCCTTAAAGTAAAACAGGAAGATGAAAAAGATCCCGTAAGCATTGTGGGCATGCGTATTGACGATGCCGTTAAATTGATCAAGGGCCCCAAGGGCACCAAGGTTACCCTTACCATTAAGAATGTTGATGGCACCATTTCAGACAAAACCATAACCCGCGATGTTGTTGAGCTGGAAGAAACCTATGCCAAATCGTCGCTGATAGAAAAAGGCGACAAAAAGTTTGGCCTTATCAACCTTCCCCAGTTTTATTTTGATATGGACAACTACAAGGAGCGCAATGCCGCTTCCGATGTAAAAAAGGAAATCCTCCGCCTTAAGGAAGAGGGCATTGAAGGTCTTATCCTTGACCTACGCGACAATGGCGGCGGCTCGCTGAGGACGGCCGTTGATATTGCGGGCCTCTTTATCAAAAAAGGACCTGTGGTGCAGGTAGCCTCCACCGGCAATAAGGAAGTGCTGGAAGACCGCGATAGCAATATAGTCTATGATGGGCCACTTGTTATTTTGGTGAATGAGCTCTCCGCCTCGGCCTCAGAGATTCTCGCGGCAGCCATGCAGGATTACAAGCGTGCCATTATTCTGGGAAGCAAGCAAACCTACGGCAAGGGCACCGTACAGAACGTAATAGACCTCAATAAGTGGTTGCGCAAGAGCGATCTTGGTGATCTGGGGGCACTAAAGATAACCTCGCAAAAATTTTATCGTATCAATGGCGGCTCTACCCAATTGGAGGGCGTACACAGCGATGTAATTATGCCAGACCGGTACAGCTATATTGATATAGGCGAGCGCGATTACCCCAATCCCTTGCCCTATGACAAGATTGCACCTGCCAAATACAACGTATGGGACGGTTATATCGATTATGAAGAAACCATTAAGAGAAGCAAGGAGCGGATGGCCAACAATTCCCAGCTACAGTTGATTGACGAAAACGCGAAATGGATCAAAAAACGACGCGATGAAAAACTGGTAAACCTAAATTTTGATGCCTACAGTGACGAAATAGAACGGCGCAAGCAGGAAACAAAACGCTTTGAAGCTATTGATGAATATGATAACCACCTTAGTTTTCAATCGCTTCCTTATGAAATGGCACTAATGGAACAGGATACTACCCTTACGGCAAAAAGGAAAAGGTGGCATAAAAACCTGGGCAAGGATATGTATGTGGAAGAAGCCGTACACGTGTTGGAAGACCTGAAAATGAACAATATAAAGGCAGGAAAGGTAGCCGATATTAAACAATAGCCCATCCTTTCGGGAAAGCAAAATCGTTTTTGCCAAACCTACGAGGTTTTTAAAACCTTGTAGGTTTTTTTATGGCCGAACCCCCGTTTTTCTTAAATTTACCATGTGAAAACCGCAACTTCATTGACCGGAATTGCGCTCCAAAAATTCAAAGGGAACTTTTGGGGCGTTTTTAGTTTTGGTTTTTTGGTGCTATGTGTGCTGCTGGCCATCTTTGCCTATGCGCTGGCTCCAGACAACTCAGAGAATGCCAACCAGATGCACCTTTCCATCCATTCCAAAAATCCGGGTTTTTCGGTTAAAATGTTGACCATCCCGGCCGCCGTGGAAGGGAAGAACCCGCTTGCCGTTTTCTTCTTCGGAAAAAAGAATGCCGATACCGAAATACCTATTTCCAAATACCGATTGGGCCCAAATTCCATTGAAATCACCGAATACGCCCCAGACGGTACCGATGGCCTTCAAAAAGAATATGCGCTTTCCCTTTTTCCGGAAGCTTCCTCCGCCGAGGAAATTCCCCAGAAATATATTTCCCAAAAAACCTTTCTGCTGGGCACCGATAAATACGGCCGCGACCTGCTGAGCCGTATGTTGATTGGCATCCGTATCTCGCTGGCCATTGGGTTTGTGGCCGTGTTTATATCATTGGTCATCGGGATTGCCCTGGGAGCCACGGCGGGCTATTTTGGCGGCAAGGTAGATGCGGCCATCATGTGGCTCATCAACGTTACTTGGTCTATTCCCACCCTGCTGCTGGTCATTGCCATTACCTTGGCGCTGGGCAAGGGCTTTTGGCAGGTTTTTATAGCCGTGGGGCTTACCATGTGGGTAGAAGTGGCCCGCGTGGTACGTGGGCAGGTCATGGGCGTAAAACAAATGCAGTACGTTACCGCCGCGCGGGCCTTGGGGTTTAATGATTTCAGGATAATCGTAAAACATATTTTGCCGAACAGTATGGCGCCGGTCATCATTATTTCGGCGGCCAATTTTGCCAGTGCCATTTTGATAGAGAGCGGACTTTCCTTTTTGGGCATTGGCGCCCAACCGCCCATGCCCAGTTGGGGCGGGATTATAAAGGACCATTATGCCTATATCATTTTAGGAAAACCCTATCTGGCGCTTATCCCCGGACTGGCCATTATGAGTTTGGTGACTGCTTTTATGTTGATTGGCAATGCGCTGCGCGATGCGCTGGATGTGCGGAATTCTTAATTTGTTCTTATGAACCGAAAATACATTTACCCCTTAGTAATTATCATTGTAACGGTCATGCTTTATTATGCTGACGATCTATTCGATAAGGAAAATCCTTCAGTTGATGGCAATTCCATAGTAAAGCAAGAAAATCCAAAGGAATTTGACGATACTTTTCTTCCTGCCTCAACTACCGGGGCCATCGTAAAACACAACTTTTTCACTCTTTCCTATTCCGAAGCGCATGAACAGGCCGAGTGGGTGGCCTATGAATTGAAGAAAAGCGACCTTTCAAAAAATGAATTTGACCGCCCCTATTTTATTGGGGACGAAAAAGTAAAAACACAATCGGCCCATTGGCGCAACTATAAAAACTCCGGCTACGACCGCGGCCACCTGGTGCCGGCCGGCGATCGCAGGATGTCTGCCCAAGCTTATACTGAAACTTTTCTAACCAGCAACATTAGCCCGCAGGACCACGATTTCAACGCGGGTATCTGGAACCGATTGGAACAGAAGGTGCGGTACTGGGCCGAAAGATATGACGGGGTCTATGTGGTAACGGGCGGCGTTTTGCAGGGAAAACTAAAAACTATTGGGGAAGAGAATATTTCGGTACCCGATAAATTTTATAAGATAGTCGTGGATGTTTCCGATGGAAATTACAAAGCCATCGCTTTTTTGATTCCGAATAAACCTTCCAGTGAATCTTTTTATAAATATGTGGTTTCCATCGATGAAATTGAAGCGGCAACCGGCATTGACTTCTTTCCCCAATTGCCCGATTCCATTGAGACCGGTTTGGAACAAATGGTTGACATAAAGGCTTGGGGAAGGCGGTAGGTAGCTATGCCGAAGGTACCATTTGCGGCAGGTTGCAGGTTTATTGTTTCTGGTTTCTAGTTGTTTGGCACCGGTCACTATCCGTAAAGGGGTTTGGGAATTTTTGAATTGCCTCTCATCGGGCAGATTCCGTTTTTCGATTTTAAATTTCGATTTTGACTTTCAATTTCTTTAAGAATAATGAAAGTTGGCGCCATCCAGTTTCACAAAAATAAAGAGCAAAATAGTAAAGCCCCAAAGTGCCGAGCCGCCGTAACTAAAGAACGGCAGGGGAATGCCCACGGTTGGGAAAATGCCCGTCACCATCCCGATATTCACAAAGAAATGCAGAAAGAGGATGGCCGCCACGCTATACCCATACACCCGACTGAACTGGTTTTTCTGCTTTTCGGCCTTGTAAACTATGCGGGTAATAAGTCCCACGAACAGAAAAATGACCACCATGCTGCCTACAAAGCCCCATTCCTCGCCCACGGTACTGAAAATATAATCGGTGTGCTGCTCTGGCACAAAGTTGCCCTTGGTCTGGGTGCCCTGCGTCCAGCCTTTCCCCAGCCATCCGCCGTTGGCTATGGCAATCTCGCTCTGGTGGGTATTGTACCCAATGCCACGGGCATCTACTTCCTTTCCCAAAACAATATTGAACCGGTCGCGGTGGTGCTGTTTGAAAACGTTGTTGAAGATGTAGCTTACCGAAAAAGCGAAGGCAATACAGCCTGCCACCACTAAAACATACTTCATGATACTGGGGCGTTTTTTTCGGTTTTTATAAAAAACCAGAGCCGCAATGAGGAGAATGGCCAGAGCCACCCAAACGGCTCCAAAGGCAAGTGTGGAAACAAAAAGTACCACGGCAAACAGCCCCAATAGTAAATATACGCCGTGCAACCCCTCGCGATACAGCGGGAAAACAAAGGCGGCATACACCAACACGCTTCCCGGGTCGGGCTGCATGATGATGAGAACTACAGGAAGGGCAAGGATAATAAAAGCGCCTACCTGGTGCCTTACTTCCTCCATATTGGTTTGTATATCACTCACGTATTTGGCTAGGGCGAGGGCAGTTGCGGCCTTGGCAAACTCACTGGGCTGTATGCTGAAACCACCGAAATCATACCAAGCAGTGGTGCCGGCAATGGTGCGCCCAAAAACGAAAAGACCGAGCAGTGAGACCAGGGAAGCTATGTAGATGACACTGGCAAAGCGTTCATAAAATTTGGATTCAATGGCCAATACAAAAATTATGAGAATGGCACTCAGGCCGATCCAGATCATTTGCTTGCCGTAAATTTGGTCAAAATCGAAATAGCCTTTGGCGGAATCGCTCAGGGAAGCGGAATAGATATTGATCCAGCCCATGGCCACCAGGGCAATGTAGATGAAAATAATTAACCAATCAAAACGTACGTACCTTTTCCCTGTTGCCATTAGCGATTTATTGTGAAGGGTTTGCCGCTATAGGGCTTGGCATATTCATCTTCGAGACTGCCTTCCAAAACATATTTTTCCATATCGGTGCGGGTTATTTCACCTCTTAGGTATTTTTCGATCATCAGGCCCGCAATGCGACCGGCCCAGCGCGAGCCCCAATAGCCGTTTTCAACAAATACCGCAATGGCGATTTTTGGATTGTCCATAGGCGCAAAAGCCACGAATATGGAGTGGTCTGTAAGTTGGACGCGCTTTCCGTCTATTTTGGTAAAGTTTTCGGCCGTTCCGGTCTTGCCACATATTTCAATCCCGGGTATTTGTATAAACGAGGCCGTTCCCTGGGTATAGACCTCGCGCATTCCTTTTATGACCGGATCAAAATGTTGGGGGTCAATAGTGGTTAAATGCTTTTCGGTATATTTTTTTGGAATAGTATCTGGGCCAATAATGTTTTTTATGATATGTGGCGTATAATAATAGCCCCTATTGGCAATGGCAGCGGTAAAATTGGCCATCTGGATAGGGGTGAGAAGGACCTCGCCCTGACCGATGGAATTGGAGATGGTGGCCGTAGAATACCAATTGTATTTGGGATACTGGTACCAACGGTTGTAAAACTCGGCATCGGGTATATAACCCCGCTTGCCGCTGGGCAGATCATAGCCCAGGAAGTTGCCAAGGCCAAAACTCGATAAATGCGCCTTCCAGTGATCTGTACCTTCTTGTGGTGTTGGGTATTTGTCTATTATCCGGCGGTAAAGGGTGGCAAAATAGGTGTTGCAGGAGGCAGCTATTCCGTGTACCATGGCGATGGGACCGTGGGCTCCGTGGCAAGCCATAAGCCTTCGGCCATTGTAATAATAGCCCCCGGGACAGTTTATCCGTTCATCAACGCCTATTACTCCTTCCTGAAGTGCTATGAGCCCGGTAAGGGTTTTAAACGGTGACCCCGGTGGATACTCTCCCATGAGCCCCCGGTCATAAAGTGGTTTGTTGATGGTATCATACCACAGCTTGGTAAAATTCTTGGAACGGTCCCGGCCCACCAATAGCGAAGGATCATAGCTGGGTGCGGTAACCAAAGCGAGTATCTCACCAGAGGAGGGTTCTAGGGCTACTATGCCCCCGTGCTTATTCACCATAAGTTCCTTGCCGTACTTTTGAAGACGGGCATCGATGGTCAGTTGTATATCGTGGCCCCGCTCTGGCAAGGTGTCATAAATGCCATCTTTATAAGGGCCCAAATCTCTATTGAAACGGTCTTTTTGGATGTATTTTACACCCTTTATTCCGCGCAGTACAGATTCATATTCGCTTTCGGCACCTTGCATCCCAATAAGGTCGCCCATTTGGTAATAAGGGTTTTTCTCAATAATGCTGTTGTTTACCTCCCCGATATAACCCAATACATTGGCAGAGTGGTGTACTTGGTATTCCCGCAGGGACCGCCGCTGGATATAAAAACCTTCATACTTGTACATTTTTTCCGAGAGAGAGGCATAGTCGGCCTTATTCAATTGCGGGATTACTACCGATGGCAACCTTGGTGAATACATGCGTGCCTTATGGAGGATGTTTTTGAATTCTGCCTTGGTAATTTTCAGCAGGCTGCAAAATTCCAAGGTATCCAGGGGCTTTACGTCTTTTGGAATGACCATTACGTCATAAGACGGCTGGTTTGAAACCATAAGTTGCATATTCCTGTCAAACATATAGCCACGCTGGGGGTAGTCATATACCACCTTTACCGCACTGTTTTGTTTCAGGCCCTGGGGGGTGCCATACACCTGCAGATAAAAAAGCCGGGCGGCGAAAAGAGCGCCACTGAAAAGAACCAATACGATGAGTACTATTTTTCTCATGAAGTCTTTCTATGGAACAAAATTAAGGTGCAGAATACCAAAATTATGGTAAACAATCCGGAGAATAACGTAGTTTTTAATAGTAACAGTATATGGTTAAAGCTGAAAATTTCCAAAAAAAACATGACAAAATGATGCAGGATCACCAACGAAGCAATATAGGTAAACTGCTCTGCAGCCGTGGCCCTGGCAATTTTCACGCTATTGTATTCGTAGCTCAGGCCGAAGGAATATTTTAGCACCAATGGCCGTATGTAGGCAACAAAGGAACAGGCGGCGGCATGTACCCCGCCCGAATCCTCAAAAATATCTACCGAAAGCCCCAGCAAAAAGCTTAGGAATATCAATAATGTCTTGTTGCCATCCAGTGGAAACATAATGATGAAATAAATGTACAGATACGGGTTTATATAGCCGGCCAGGTTGATATTGTCCAGCAGGAGTACCTGTAAAAAAACGAGTACCACAAATCTCACGATATTTATGGCAATATCACTGCTCTGCATCTTCTGAGGCGTTTTCTAGGGTCTTTATTTCCAGGGCATCATGGTTCTTTATCAAATATACATACTCCAGGCTCGTCATATCATTGAAAAGATCAATATTGACGTAATAATAATTGTCGTCGCGGTCCAAATGGAAATCGCGCACCGTCCCGATTAATATCCCTTCGGGAAAAATGGTAGAGCGGCCTCCGGTTATTACCGTATCTCCCTTTTGGAGCGCTGCCAGTCTGGGAATATCGATAAGCTGTACCACATTGGGATTTTCGGTATTCCAGATAAGGGACCCAAAATGGCTTGATTTTTTTAGTTTGGCGTTTATCCGGCTTTTGGTGTTGAGTATAGATTGAACTGTTGCATAGTTGCCGGACACGTCGCTTACTATCCCCACAATACCTTTGGAGGAGATCACCCCCATATCCATGGCAATACTGTCACTGTAGCCTTTGTCTAGAGTTAGGTGGTTTTTGGTTTTTGAATAATTGTTATTGATTACGCGGGCGGTGTAATATTCAAATTTTTCGGAAAGCATATTGCTGTCGAGCTTCTTCGGGGGCAGTACTTCCTTTAAGTGGCCCAATCTTTTCCGTAATCTCAGGTTTTCCTCGAGCAGTTCCTTATTTTCCTTCCGAAGCGAAAAATAACCCGTTATATTGTCCCGAAGGGTATAGACCTTGCCCGACAAAAAGTTGGCGGAACTCACAAATTTATGATTGTGGTAATTGTGCGTTTGTATGGTCAGGGCCAGCGATATGATGAAAAGCACTGCAAACAACAGGAAATTTTTGTTCCGTATAAAGAAAAATATAATCTGTTGCATTGCTGTGTGGGGTTATTGTGCGCTATTGTATGGTAGGAAGCAACGCCATAAAACGGGGACGGTTTATTTTTATCCGAAGCAATTATCGGGAAATTATTTTATCAAAACGCTTTTGTACTTGTTCAGGTTTTTTAGGCAGATGCCCGTACCGCGTACCACCGCTCGCAAGGGGTCTTCGGCAATGTACACGGGAAGGTCGGTTTTTTGGGAGAGCCGTTTGTCCAGCCCGCGTAGCATAGATCCTCCGCCGGCCAGGTAGATTCCCGTATTGTAGATATCGGCCGCGAGCTCGGGCGGCGTTTGCGATAGGGTTTCCATTACCGCATCCTCAATGCGGAGGATAGACTTGTCCAGTGCCTTGGCAATCTCGCGGTATGAGGTTTGTACCTGCTTGGGTTTTCCGGTAAGCAGGTCGCGGCCCTGTACGTCCATTTCATCGGGTGGCAGTTCCAGGTCTTCAGTGGCAGCCCCTATTTGTATCTTGATTTTTTCAGCGGTACGTTCGCCCACATAGAGGTTGTGCTGGGTGCGCATATAGTACACAATGTCATTGGTGAATACGTCACCCGCAATTTTAACCGATTTGTCGCAGACAATCCCACCCAGGGCTATTACGGCTATCTCGGTGGTTCCGCCGCCTATGTCAACCACCATATTTCCCTTGGGCTGCATTATATCAACCCCAATCCCGATGGCTGCGGCCATGGGCTCGTGGATGAGGTACACCTCTTTTCCGTTTACGCGTTCCGCACTTTCTTTTACGGCGCGCATCTCCACTTCGGTAATGCCGCTGGGAATGCACACTACCATCCGTAGGGATGGCT
>CAYSLM010000082.1:0-11915 GCA_964431895.1 uncultured Aequorivita sp. | reverse complement strand
CGTAGCTGATGGCTTTTTGGAATTGTGCATAATCGTTGTTGCCGTCTATTTCCAGGGCGGCATTGTAATTTTCCATCGCCGGCCAGTATTGGCTGGTTACAAAATAGCTGTCGCCCAAACGCAGATAGGCATCTTTTTTACGCGCGGTTTCAGCGGAAGAAGCACTGACGAAACTTTTGAAGTTTGAAATGGCGTCAGTGTAATTCTTAAGTTTGAAATGGTTGTACGCCAAATTGTATTTCAAATTTTTATATTCCGAAAGGTGCTGCGCCTGTGGCATCTGCCGAAATTTTTGGTAGCCGGCCAACGATTTCTCAAAATTTGACAACTGGTAATCGCTTTCGGCCTTCCAGTAAGTGGCACGGGCCGAAAAAGTCGGGTTTTCGGGATATTTCAAGCTTTTGTCAAAAAATAGGATGGCCTCGTTGTAATCGGCCTGGTTGTACAATTCAATTCCCCTAAAAAACGCCACTTTTTGATAAGCGGACTTATCGGCAAAATCCTTGTTGTTTTCCAGCAGATCAAGGGCTTCCTTATAATTTTTTGTGGTAATGTAGCTGTCTATCAGCAATTTTTTCAGTTCGTCGTTATTGGGATTGTCGGGATATTTCTGCATAAACGAGAGCAGGACCTGCGGCGTGCTTTGGTAACTGTTGCCAATTTCGTAGCTCAGCTTGGCATAATTTAGAAAAGCATCTTCTTGGATTTCAGCGGAAAAATCCATTTCCGAAGCATTTTTAAAGGCGTTGAGTGCCTCCTGTTTCTTGTCGAGTTTTAGATAGCTTTCGGCCAAGTGGTAATAGGCATTTTGGGCCAAGGCGTTCCTCCCGTCCACGATTTTGTTGAACTCGCCAATGGCTTTTTCATAATCGCCCTGTTTGTAGTAGGCATAGCCCAATTGGTAATAATCGGTATTGTTCCATTTGCCGCGCATTCCCTTGTATTCCTTCAGATACGGAATGGCCTCGGCATATTGCCCAAGGTTGAAATAGCTTTCGCCAATGATCTTTGAAAGCTGGCTTTTTTCGCGCGGATTGGACTTGTCAAATTGCTCCTTCCCCATCGCAATGGCCTTTTCAAAATTACCCAGCTTAAAGTTCATATCGGCCTGGTAGTAGGATAGCTCTTCAGAATAGCGCGCTTCGCCCTTTACCTCCTCAAAATTTTTGTTGGCTTCTTCATAATCATCGCCTTCATAAGCAATAAACCCCAGATAATATTTGGCCTGCGAGCCGTATTGCTGCGAGGTGGAGACTTTGTTGAAATAATTTTTGGCCTCGTCATAGCGCTTTGCCCTAAACTGTACATAGCCGTTATTGAAATTGAAACGTTCGCGCTCGCTTCGGCTCAAGCTGGATTCATCAACCTTGGCATACCACTTTTGGGCGTGGGCATATTTTCCGTTTTCAAAATAATAATTGGCCACATCGATATAGGCCGAATTGCGTTTTAGGCTGGTAGGATATTTTTCCACGAACTCCTCCATCAACTGGTCGGCGTTTTGCTGGTTCAACCGCACGGCGGCATTGGCTATGTAATAGGCGCAGTCGCTCTGCACAGTTTCATCGGTGCTGTGGTTTTTTATTTTATCAAAAAGACTTTGAGCAGCCAGATATTGGCCGTTGCTGTACAGTTCCAAAGCCCGGTTAAACTCGGCCAAATCATTGGTGAAAACCGCTGTTTGTTGTGAAAACGATGAAAATGAAAGGATTATAAAAAACGGAAGGAGAAGAAACCTCTTTATCATTATTTACAGTATTTGTGGCGTAAAGATATTTAACTTTAAAGGTAGCTTTTGGCGATACTGTAAATTTTTAAGGGATAATTAACGAATGGTTTTTTAGGTGTTTTTCGATAGTACTGTAACGCCAAAAACTGTAATAAATTACATTTTAAGGAGGCATTTGATTTTTATTTATTTTTATCAATTCAACGCGCTGAATATCAAACACCGATGGCAAAATTCAAAGGGAAATATAGAATTGAATCCATCCGGGCCCAATGGTGGGACTACGGCTGGAACGGCGCCTATTTTATAGCCATCTGCACCAAGAACCGGAAACATTTTTTTGGGGAAATACGCAACGGAAAAATGTATTTATCGCCCCTGGGTGCAATTGCCGATGTGTTCTGGCATGAAATACCGAACCATTGGCAATTCGTTTCGTTGGGTGAATTTGTGGTCATTCCCAATCACATACACGGTATTTTGTTGATTGATAAACCCGTTGGGGATGACGGGGCGGGCAACGGCGCGGGCAACGGTGGGGGCAACGGCGCGGGCAATGGTGGGGTAGATACAGGGCATGCCCTGTATCTACCGGGGGAAACGCGATTCCAAAATATCGGGAAAAATACCATTTCGTCCATCGTAGGTTCCTATAAATCGGCGGTGACGCGCCATGCAAATCGGTTACAAATTGAAAATGGATGGCAGACAGGATTCCACGACCATATTATCCGTAACCACAACGCATACGGACGTATTGAAAATTATATTATCCGAAACCCACAAAATTGGACGGGTGATAAATTCCATAATTAATCCTAGGCGGATGAAAACGGAAAAAAATATCAGCAACGTACGGTTCGGAAAATATCTTCTATTTTTATAAAAATTCCAAACCCATGAACCACACATCGCAAAAATTCGCATTTATAATTCTGCTATTGATTTGTTTTTCCGCAACGGGACAGCGCAATCCGTTTAAAAATCTTTCGGAAAAAAACGGCATGATAGGAATAGGCACCACCGCGCCCGACGAACTGCTGACCGTTAAGGGAAAGATACACACCCAAGAGGTCCTGGTTGATCTGGTCGGGGCCGTGGCGCCAGACTATGTTTTTGAAAATTATTTTCAAGGCACTTCGGAAACCATGCCGGAATACCGATTGATTTCTCTGAAGGAACTGGAAACATTTTTAAAGAAAAACAACCATCTGCCCCAGGTACCTTCCGCCGAAACGATGCAAACCGAGGGAATTTCCCTGAAAGAAATGAACATGATCTTGCTTCAGAAAATTGAGGAATTGACGCTCTACACCCTTCAGCAACAAAAAGAAATTGACGCACTAAAGGAAAAGATTTCGAAAAAATAAATAAGTAACCCCATTCAGTTGCGAGTGGCAGGATTTCAGATTACTTTTGTTCCTCGACCCGCTTGCAAACCGAAGCTTTTTAAAACTTAAATACCTACCTAAAAATGTCCAATCACGTATTACAATTAAAAGATGCCGCAATCTATCAAGGCGATAATCTGGTACTCTCAGATGTTTCAGTGTCGGTGGAAAAAGGTGAATTTGTTTACCTGATCGGGAAAACGGGAACGGGAAAGAGCAGTTTTATGAAAACCCTCTACGGCGATCTGCCCCTGCAGGAAGGCGAAGGCAACATTGTGGGCTATGATCTGGCTACGCTCAAGGAAAAGGACATTCCTTTTCTACGCAGAAAACTGGGGGTGGTTTTCCAGGATTTCAAGTTGTTGAATGACCGGACCGTGCGCGACAACCTCAACTTTGTGCTCACCGCCACAGGCTGGAAAGACAAAACTGCCATGGAAAACAAAATAAACGAAGTGCTGGCCAAGGTCGATATGAAAACAAAGGCCTTTAAATACCCCTACCAGCTCTCGGGCGGCGAGCAGCAGCGCGTGGCCATAGCCCGGGCACTTTTGAACGATCCGGAACTGATCCTGGCCGACGAGCCCACCGGAAACCTAGACCCACAAACCAGTGTGGAAGTGATGGAGGTTTTGCGCGAAATAAACAAAAACGGCAACACCATTCTAATGGCTACCCATGATTACGCCCTACTGCTGAAATACCCTTCCAAAACCTTGAAATGCGACGAAAACCAGATTTTTGAGGTAGTGCAGAAAACGGTGTAGGATTCTGAATTCAGAATTCAGAATTAAGAATTAAGAATTCTATTTCTTATCAATCTTCCAAAATGCTCGGGTCGCGCAGCCGTAGCTCACATTCCTTCTGAAGCGTTGGGTCAATTTTAAGATGGATTTTCCCTTTGGCATTCGGTTTCAGACGGGTGTTTTCTGAAATTACGATTCGCTTTTTCGAGGTAAGGGCCAAGGTTGCTTCTTCGGTAAACTTCTGATTTCGCATTATTACTTCCGCAATAGATGTCAATTTAAAGTCCCAACGGCTAAAACGCTGGTTTTCTATTATTACGGGGCCTTTTTCGGCAAACATATCAAAAACCATTTTTACGGCACGGCCGGTATTCAGCATCCCGGCGCCGTACAGCCCAGCGTAGGGCTTATTGGGCTCCACATCGTCAATATTGGTAGAAGTGAGTTTTATAATGGTTTCAACTTCCTCCGCAGGCAGGCACGGATAGAGCGAAAACATTAGCCCGATGGTGCCCGTTACCAAGGGCGCTACACCCGAAGTTTGGTTAAATTGGCTCACATCAATCTTTCCGTTTAACGCCAACTCGCCGTATCTAAAAATTCCGGTGGAAGGTGCGACTATATCAATTTCACTATTTAAATTCCTAATACTTATCGGATAAAGATGCGGGGTTTGGGTAGTGTCGTTATCCTTAAATCCACCGGTGAGGCCCACGTAATTGCGGATGTTTTTCACATAATACAATCCTTTATCCTCTTCAATTTGAATGTTTTCCCAAAAGTGTTCATACCGATGTTGGGCCGAGGAGACCGAAATCACATTTTTATACGAGGCGGGGTAGTAAAACACTTTTCCTTTTGATCTGGAAAACGGCTGGTTATGGCCAATGGCCACCACAACCGTCCCGTTGTCCAGCATTTGATTGACCGCTTCTTGGGCAGCCTCATATTCTTTGGTGGCTCCCCAACTGCAATTTATCACCTTGGCCCCCATATGCGAGAGCTGTACCAACGGGGCCAGATTGGTCATTTGTCCATAACTGGTAGCATAAATGCTGCAATCATAACAAATTCCGGCAATGCCGTAACCGTTATTGCCCTGTCCGGCCGCCGTTTCCGCCACCGAAAATCCATGGCCTCTTACCAAGGTAGAGGGCTGTACCTGTCTGGTTTTGCCCTTAAACTCGGGGTCCTCTGGGTCTATGGATCCATCAGAAATTCCGATGATAATGTCACGCGAGCCTGTGGTATAGTACCAAGCTTTGGGCACTTCCAGCACATCGAGATAATCCAGGTTCACTTGCGCACCGAGATTCTCGCCAATGGTACTGGTGAGGCCATAATCATTGGGTTCAAAGATTTTCCGGTCGTTTTCCGGAATGATTTCTCCAGACTCAAAAAGATGAAATGCATTTTGTAACAGATCAGGCAATAGCGCGGCCCTATCGGCCCTCACAAAAAAAGTTCGGTTTAGATAGGCTTTCTTGGCGTGTTTAAGCGTTTTTTTAAAAGTCTTTATCCTGTAAATCTTGAGCACATTTTCCAAACGATCGTCTGTACCAGTATAATGGAGATACTTCCCGTTCTTTTCAAAAGGTGGTACAAAGGCCGAATCACGGGCACGTAGATAAAACCAGACTTCCTCTTGGGCAAAGGTCTGTAAACCCGAAAGAATCAAAAAGATAAGAAGAAAACAGAGACGCACTTCAGATTTTTTATTACAAGATACATTTTTTCAAACAGAAATTTGGTCTCTGCGGTGGCAATTGGAAGAAACTACCCAAAGCGCTAGAGCGGCAGCCTTTGCGTTTTCCATCTTGCGGTTTCAGGATCATTGCCAAAATAGCCCATTATAAAAAGATTGCCGTATTTTAGCCAAATGTACCAACGGTTGAAAAAAATAGCGCTTTCGGTAATCCCAAAAAAGATCCTCTTTGAAAATGAGGAATTATTGCGTTCGCTATACGCTTTTCCCTTCCGGGGAAACAACCATAGATGCACGATCTGTGGCCACGGACTTAAAAAGTTTATCCAGTTACCTGATGGTGACCTGCTCTGCCCCTTTTGCGGAAGCCGATCGCGAACCCGACGGCTTTATTCCCTTCTTAAGGAAAATGATTTAATCCGCGGAAAAGTGCTCCACTTTTCACCTTCGCGAAGTGTTTACAGATTGCTCAAGAAAAATCCAGACATAGATTATTTCAGCACTGATTATGAAGATGAATTTCTTGCCAATTATAAATACGACATCACAATGATCCCTTTGGGGAACAATGCTTTCGATTTAATTATTTGTTACCATATTTTGGAGCATATAGAAAATGATTCCCAGGCCATGATCGAACTTCAACGGGTCCTGAAGCCCAATGGCAGCTGCATCATCCAAACGCCTTTTAAGGAGGGCGACATTTACGAAGACTTCTCCATAAAAAGCCCAGACGAAAGATTAAAAGCTTTTGGCCAGAAAGACCACGTACGCATTTATTCTGTGGAAGGATTGCAGCAACGATTGAAAGAAAACGGCTTTCAGGATGTGGAAATCAAAACTTTTCCCGCCGAAGGTCGTTATGGCTTTATGGAAGAAACCGTTCTGATTTGCAAAAAATGATATCTATACTTATTCCCACCTATAACTACGATGTTTACCCCTTGGTCCAAGTATTGCACGCCCAGGCCAAAAAAATAGGACAGCCATTCGAGATCGCCGTTTATGACGATTGTTCCCCAAATGCGGTTGCAGCCAATGAAAAAATAAACAGTTTGGCAAATGCCTCATACACGGTTTTAAGCAAAAATATCGGCCGCAGTGCCATCCGAAACTTGCTGGCCAAGAATGCCAAATATGAAAACCTGCTCTTTTTGGATGCCGATACCGAGGTGTTTAAACCCAATTTTATCGCCAATTACATGGATGCCCTAAAACCTGATAGCGAGATAATTTACGGTGGCATTGTTTATCAAAAAGAACCACCGCCCCCCACACAGCTATTGAGGTGGCACTATGGAAACAAGCGGGAGGCATTGCCCGTGTCCGAAAGAAGAAAACAGCCACATCTCCGGTTTCTTACCTTGAATTTCCTTATCAAGAAAACCGTTTTTTCGAAATTGAGTTTTAACGAAGAAATTCCCAATCTGCGGCACGAGGATACGCTTTTTGCCCTGAACGCGAAGGAAAAAAACGTTAATGTCACCCATATTGACAATCCCGTAATCCATTTGGGGCTGGAAAGCAGCGAGATATTTTTAAGAAAATCTAAAGAATCTGTAGAAAGCCTGCGGAATTTTGTAGCGCAAGGGTTGATAAAGCCAAAAGAAACCGCACTTTCCGCCAAGGCCGAGACTGTTGAAAAATATAAATTGAACGGTATCGCCTCTGTGCTCTATGGAACCTTCAGGAAATCCATGGAAAAAAACCTGTTGTCCCCACGGCCCTCGCTGCTTATCTTTGACCTTTACAGACTGGGTTATTACCTCAGCTTAAAATCGAACAAAAAACGGTGAAGTTCTCGGTTGTCATAGCGGTTTTCAACAAAGAAAAATACATTGCCGAAACGCTTAAAAGCGTCTTGGCCCAAACGTTTTCCGATTTTGAGGTGGTAATCCTAAACGATGGCTCTACGGACAATAGCGAGGCCGAGATAGCAAAGTTTGATGACCCACGAATCCGTTATTTTTCACAACCCAACCAAGGCGCCGGGGCCGCCAGGAATGCGGCCATTGCCAAAGCCCGGGCAGAGTATATTGCCCTTCTTGACGCCGATGACCATTGGTATCCGTTTTATTTGGAAGAACAATACAGATTGATAACCGGGTTTCCTGCCCAATCAGTTTTTGCCACCGCGGCCGAAATCAAGCGCAACGGAAAGGTCTTTAAAAACCAATATTCCATCAAAACCTTTGGAAAGGATGCCACGGTGGTCAACTATTTTGAGGCCAGCCAACTGGATTCGGTACTGCACAGTTCTTCCACGGTTTTAAAAAAAGATGTTTTTGAAAATGTGGGTTGGTACAATCCAAACATTAAAAGTGGTGAGGACACCGATCTTTACGTTCGCATAGGTTTAAAATACAAAGTGGTATTCAGCCCGAAAGTCTGTGCAACTTATATAATCCGAAAAAACAGCCTGTTCCAAAGCATTAAAAAAATTGCTGACAAGGCCACCTTTGAGACTTATGAAAAATACGAAAAAGGAAATCCGGCACTGAAGAAGTTTCTGGACCTGAACCGATATTCTTTGTGCATCTTCGCCAAAATGCAGGGCGATAAAAAAGCATTTGAAAAATTTTACCAAAAAATAGACAAGGATAATCTCAGCAAAAAGCAGCAATTTTTGCTCCGCCAAAACAAGACTATCTTAAAATACCTGTCTAAAACAAAAAACGGTCTGGAAAAACTGGGCCTCCGATTAGGCACCTTTAAATGACTGAAACTCTTGGTAGTCGCGGATGTAATCGTTTTCATCATATTCGGCACTCACCAGGGAAAGGCAGACGGCGCCCGAGGAAAAATCCTCCAGCTCGCGCCACACACCGTTGGGGATCAACAAGCCTTTGTCGGGCTTGTTCAAGGTAATGGTGCGCCGCGTTTTGCCATTGTCCAAAACCACGTCAAAACTGCCGCTCACGGCAATCAAAAACTGCTGCAACTGCTTGTGGGCGTGGCCTCCGCGGGTTGAGGAACTGGGCACATCATACAGATAATAGACGCGTTTTATGGTAAAGGGCAAAAAATCCCGCTCCACCACCGAAAGATTTCCACGACCGTCGGGGTCGCTGATTTTCGGGATTTCCGTTAATTCTATTTTATCCAGATCAACGTATGGCATCTTGTAGGGTTTGGTTCCATTTTTCAGAAATGGCCTGTTTGGAAAAATTTTCAACCGAAGGCCGTGCATTGGCTTTAACGCTTTTGTAAAATGAATCGTCAAAACATATGCGTTGCAGCGCTTCCGCGAATAAAGGTAAACTTCTTTCGGCAATCAGCAAACCGTTTTTTTGGTGTTGCACGATTTCCGAAGGACCCGAAATTATATCCAGTGAAACTACGGGCGTTCCCAACGAAAGCGACTCGACCAGCACCATCGGGAATCCTTCGTATTTGCTGGTGAGTGTTACACAATGGGCATTTTTAATAATTTCGAAAGGTTTTTTGGTAAAAGGAAGAAAAATAATTTGTATCGCGCACTCCTTGGAAACAGCCAGATTTTGGAGCATTTCCTTATCCTTTCCATCTCCCAAAATAACGAGATGAAAATCCTTATCCCAAACCTTCGATTGCGAGAAAGCTTCGATCAAAAACGAAAAATCCTTTACCGAATCATCTAGTCTGCCGTAGGAAAGAATGTACTTTTTCTTCTGAAGAAATTCAGGCATCGTCCCCTTCTGTTCTGCCCAAGCACGATCAAACGCATTGTGGATGGTGGTTGAATTTTCGATGCCCTCCATCCGTAAAATTTCGGTCTCGATATATTCGGAAACGGCCACGTTCAAAAGGTTTTTCCGACAAATCTTGGCAAAGGCAGAAGGCTTTTCGGTAAGGTATTCGGTTGTTTTGGAACTGTGCACCACGTAAATTTTTGGCAAATCGCGGTACACAAATTTTGAGTAAAACAGCTCGCGGTCAAAATTGTTTTTGGGCCGATGGTCTATGATGACGTCAAAATTTTCCGTTTTTAAATAGTTGCGCAATTTCCGAAAACGGAGCAAGCGTTTCACCAAAGTATCTTTTTCGTCTTTCAGTGCGCCCAGGTTCAGCAATTTTCCGCTAAAGGGATAGTCCACCTCATCATTCAACAGTACCAAATGCACCTCGTGGCCGCTCCCTTCCAGCATCTGCGAAAGCATGGCGCACGACCGCTCTAGCCCGCCCTTGGCCAGCGAAATAGAAACCAGACATACTTTGAATTTCTTTTGGGAAGTCATCAATTATTATTGTGTATTTTTGAACGAACTTGGCAAAGATAACTTTATAAGCTTACTATTATTTGCTGGATGTGTAGAAATAACCACAAAGATCACAAAGATTTTACACAAAGTTCACGGAGAATCCTTTGTGAACCTTGTGCCTTTGGTTCTTGCACTTTGTGGTAAAAAAGGAATTATGAAAATACTTTTGGTGGGCGAATACAGCAGGCTGCACAATTCCTTAAAAGAAGGATTACAGGCGCTGGGCCACGAGGTGATGCTCGTTTCCACTGGTGACGCATTTAAAGGCTATCCGTCTGACCTCCTTTTAAAACGTAACTACGATTCCGGTTTTCTGAAGAAAATAAAGGTAGGACTGTTTCTTCTTTTTAGGTACGACGTGACTTCCCTTTCGCTGCGGAACCAATTTTTTCGGCATCGCGATAAATTTTCTGGTTTTGACGTGGTTCAGTTGATCAATGAAAGTCCGCTGGGCATCCAGCCGAAACAGGAAAAGGAGATTATTTCCTTTTTAAGGAAAAACAACCACAAACTCTTCCTGCTTTCCTGCGGCACAGACTATATCAGCGTAAAATATGCCTTTGAAAAAAAGTTTCGTTACTCCATTTTTGACCCCTATTTTGAAGGAAAAATTTCCGAAAAGGATTTCTTTCCGGCCCTAAAATATTTAAGGCCCGAATATAAGGACCTGCACGGTTTTGTATATGGAAATGTGGATGGCGTCATCGCTTCCGATTTGGATTATGACATTCCGCTTCAGGCTAATCCCAACTATTTGGGGCTTATCCCAAATCCGGTAAACACTCAAAAGTTGAAGTTCGAACCTTTTGTCTTTGAAGGAAAAACCGTCATTTTTCACGGCATCAACCGTACGAATTATTTCAAAAAAGGAAACGATTATTTCGAGGCGGCATTGAAGAAACTTCAGCAAAAACATCCCGCAAAAGTGGAAGTGATTACCGTGGAAAACGTGCCCTATTCAGAATATATCGAAAAGTACAATGCCGCCCACATCCTGCTGGACCAAGTGTTTGCGTATGACCAGGGCTACAATGCGCTGGAAGCCATGGCCAAGGGTAAAGTGGTATTTACGGGTGCGGAAAAAGAGTTTTTAAAGAGCTATAATTTAGAGGAAGACGAAGTGTGCATCAACGCCCTGCCCGATGTGGATTATCTCTTCGGAAAGCTGGAATCTTTGGTTTTGGATCGGGAGAAAATGCGACAGATTTCCCAAAATGCGAGAAAATTTATCGAACGGGAGCACGATTATATTTCGGTTGCCGAAAAGTATCTGAAGGTCTGGAAAACCTAGTTAAAACGGCAATTCAATAGTTTCGGGGTCAATAAAATCCTTTGAATATGGATTTTCCAAGTAACTAAGCGGCGGTTTCTGGAAACGCAAAATATCTTCGCGTTCAATCCCGTAAACGCTCCAATAATTGGCGAGCAACTGGGCAAAAATATCCTCATCCCAAAAGCCGAATAGCGGTCTATCTGCCTTAGGTTGTATGGGCAGGGCCTCAATGGTTATGGCCTCGTTTTTATTGTCAATCTTAAATTTCGGCTTGTATTGAAGTATGTAATCGTCGTAATGGAAACGCGCATAAAGCTCCTCAAACTGGATGGGATGCAGCACGTGGCCCTTCATTTTTTCGAGCAGTTTGCTTTCCTTTTCTTTTATGACCCCGCCGTCCTGCAGGCAGGCAATAAAGCCAAAACCATTCACTCCAAAAGAGAACAACAGGTTGATGGCATCGTCGCGATAACTAAAAATATCGGCCGAATATTTCAACGGAAACACCACGATGCTCCAAGGTTTCCGGTCTTCAAACGAAACAGGCGCAATTAGCGATTGCAGCATCAAATGAAAATTGCCGAAGCGTTCCTTCAATTGGGGTGAAAGGCCAAACTCCTCCCCTTTTCGCAGCAGGCGGTCGCGCTCGTAGCGCATTTCGTAGTATGCTGGTGTGGCTAAGGATATCCCAATGAGCGAATCGCATTGCCGGAGATTACGTGACGGTTTCTTCTGTAGATTGTCTGATGAATTAGGTTTCATAAGATAAGCGTTTCATAGGCGTTTCAACTATTAGTCAACTGTTATAATGTGTATATTGAAAGTATTAT
>CAYSLM010000081.1:0-12186 GCA_964431895.1 uncultured Aequorivita sp. | reverse complement strand
ACTGCGCTGGGCGTTTTGCAACTGGGTTTCAATATCGAGAAGGGTTATTTCCAGTTGTTCCAAGCTCTCTTCCTCCGTGAGTCCGTTTTCGTAAATTTTGCGGGTTTCATCGAGATTCTCCTGAAGGTTGGATTTGTTCTTTCCGAAAATTGCCACAAGTTCCTGTGCCATCAGTACGCTTCCGTAGGCATTTATTACGCCTTTTCTCACTTCCAAACGGGTTTTTTCATTGGCATTTTCAGAATATTGCAAAAAGGCCTTGGCTGCCTGTAGCCCCACCAGGTAACTGCCGTCAAAGATCAATTGGTTGAGCGTGGCAACGGCATTGGCGTTTTGTTTGGTGCCAAAAGTGATGGGAACGAAGGTTCCGGGCTCGCCGCCCCCAAATTCTGCGGGAATAAGGGTTACGGGTTGCTTCAGGTTGTTTTGGTAACTTATGCTGGCGTCTATTTGAGGCAGGCCTTGTGCGGTGGTTTCCCATTTTTGTTTTATGGCTTTGGCAATATCGCGACGGGCATTGAGAGAGGTGCGGTTACTGTCTAGCGCAAAAGTTATGGCTTCTTGCAGGCTGAAACGATAAGGTTTTACTTCTTGTGAAAACCCGATAGCGGGAAGCAGTGCCAGTACAAAAATCAACAGGTTCTTAATCATCTGATTGCTGTTCGTTGATAAATTTATTAAGTGTGTTGAGCCCTTCTGGCGTTACCAGACCGCGCAGGTGGTACTCAAGGTATTCATCGGTTATGCGATTGGGAGGAAATTTGTCGGGCGGAAAAAGGGTTTGGTCCTTGATGCCCGTGATGCCCACAAAGTAAAGTCTTGCGGTAAACTCGGGATCGATGTTTTGGCGGTAGAGCCCCAGTTGAATCCCGCGGTCCAAATTCCGTCCGGTACATTCCATCATTTTCTCAAATTGGCTTTGATGGAGTTGTTTGCTTATTTCAGGATAATATTTCTGTAGTTGGAACTGGGGCGACGACCGGTCGTCGTCGAGCCGGCGCATGATGAATTTCTTTACCTCAAACATTTCCTCGATCGGGTCTTGGCCCAAGTCACAAATGGCGTCGATGCCGCTTGAAATATTTTCCATCACAAAAAAGGTACATTCCCTGACCAGAGCGGTTTTGTTCTTGAAGTGCGTATAGATGGTTTTTTTTGAAATGGCCAGTTCATTGGCAATATCGTCCATGGTGACACTTTTAAAACCAAGAGTCAAAAAAAGGTCTGTTGCCTTGTCAATTATTTTTTCTTTCATACCCAAAACGGGTGCAAAGATAATTGCGGGAAACTTTAAATACAAAAATAGTTTCCTTGGTTTATTAAATTTAACACCAGCTTAACAAGCCCGTTATTTTTCGCCCCCTTGCTATTGGGTTTAGGGCGGCTTGTGTTATTTTAGCCGAAATTTTTACTGCGGATGGAAGTATTGAACAATTACAGCAAGGCATTGAGTGAACACCTTGAAATTGCAGTGGCCAAAAAGAACCGCTTCAGCTTTATGAGCCCATAAGGTATATATTGGGCTTAGGCGGCAAGCGCATACGCCCCCTGGTGACCTTAATGATTTGCGACTTTTTTGGGAAGGATTTTAAAAAAGCCCTACCGGCGGCCCTGGCGGTAGAGCTTTTCCACAACTTCTCGCTCATCCATGACGATATTATGGACCAGGCACCCTTGCGTAGGGGGCAGCGCACGGTTCACGAAAAGTGGGACGTAAATACAGCCATTCTCTCTGGCGATGCCATGCTGATCTTGGCCTACCGTTTTTTTGAGGAATATGAACCAGACGTATTTAAAGAGCTCGCAAGGCTTTTTAGCCAGACGGCCATCCAAGTTTGTGAGGGGCAGCAGCTCGATATGGATTTTGAAATCCGTGATGATGTGACCATCGAGGAGTACTTGACCATGATAGACCAAAAGACCGCCGTGCTTCTTGGAGCTGCCATGAAAATGGGGGCGATAGTAGCCGGGGCCCCCAAGGAGGACCAGGAAAAAATTTATGAATTTGGCAGGAATCTAGGCATTGCCTTTCAACTGCAGGACGACTATCTCGATATCTTCGGAAATCCACAAACCTTCGGTAAACGTTTAGGGGGCGACATCATTGCCAACAAAAAGACCATTCTTTATATCCTGGCCCTTGCACAGGAAAACCGTACCCGGGCCGAGGAGCTGGAGCATCTCTTCAGCATCTACCCCAAAGATCCGGCCGACAAGATCGCAGCAGTAAAAAAGAATTATGTTGACTCTGGTGCGGCCCAGGCGGCCAGGAACGAGATTGGGAAATATAGTGATCAAGCTTTTGGAATCCTCGAGAAGATAGCCCTTTCTGCCAGCCAAAAGGAAAGGCTGCTTGATTTTGGAAGGGATTTGATGCAACGCAAGATGTAGATCATAGCAAAATATCCATAATTGACGGGAGATTCTTTAGGAATAATTTAAGAACCACTCGCCGATAAATATGATTGTTCCCCACCGCTACTTCCTATATTTATTGTACTTTTGTATCGTTTTATCAAAACGACCTTTTGTACATTTATCATGGATAAATTTTCATTCTTAAACGCGGTACATCCTTCCTACATCGCGGAACTTTACGACAAGTACTTACAGTATCCGGATAGCGTAGAGCCCAGTTGGAGAGCTTTTTTCCAGGGCTTTGATTTTGGTGCCGAGAACGGTGCGGGCGCCCTTTCCGAAACTGCCGACCCGCCAGAAATTCCGGAGTACGACCTGGGCACGGTTTGTGCCGACGTGATCAAGGAATTCCAGGTCATCAAATTGATTGATGGATACCGTTCGCGTGGGCATCTCTTTACCAAGACAAACCCGGTACGGGAGCGTAGGAAGTATGAGCCTACTTTGGCCATAGAGAACTTTGGCCTCTCCCAGCATGATCTTAAGGCTACTTTTAGGGCCGGCGAAATACTGGGCCTGGGTGAGACTTCCTTGGAAGAAATCATCAAGCATCTGGAGAGTATCTATTGCGATTCTATCGGGATAGAATATATGTACATCCGAAAACCAGACGAAATTCAATGGATACAACAAAAGCTGAACGTAAATGACAACCAGCCCAGCTTTTCGCCCGAACACAAAAAACACATCCTAAAAAAACTTAACGAGGCCGTTGCCTTTGAAAGCTTTTTGCATACCAAATACGTGGGGCAGAAACGATTTTCACTTGAGGGCGGCGAGAGCCTTATCCCAGCCCTGGATACCCTTATCGAAAACGCTGCCGAAAAGGGCGTAGAGGAATTTGTGATGGGCATGGCCCACCGGGGGCGCTTGAGTACCCTTACCAACATCTTTGGCAAAAGTGCCAAGGATATCTTTAGCGAATTTGACGGCAAAGATTACGCCCAAGACGTGTTTGACGGCGACGTGAAGTATCACTTAGGTTGGACTTCCAAGCGACAAACCGAGTCGGGCCGCGAAATAAACCTCAATATTGCACCCAACCCCTCCCACCTTGAAACCGTGGGTGCCGTGGTACAGGGTATAGCCCGTGCCAAGCAGGACGACCACCACAAAGAAAATCCCAACAAGGTTTTGCCCATAGTGGTGCACGGTGACGCAGCCATTGCTGGGCAGGGAATAGTTTATGAAGTAGTGCAGATGGCACAATTGGACGGGTATAAAACACAAGGTACCATTCACATCGTGGTCAATAACCAAATAGGGTTCACCACCAATTATCTTGATGCCCGATCGTCCATTTACTGTACCGATGTGGGCAAGGTTACCCTTTCGCCCATACTCCACGTAAATGCCGATGATGTGGAAGCCGTGGTACACGCTATGAATTTTGCCCTTGATTTTAGAATGGAATTCGGTCGCGATGTGTTTATTGACCTGTTGGGTTACCGAAAATACGGGCACAATGAGGGCGATGAACCAAGATTTACCCAGCCCAAGCTTTACAAGGCCATTGCCAAACACAAGAATCCGCGCGATATATATGCCGAAAAATTGATTGCCCAAGGCATCATTGATGAGGCTTATGTAAAAAAGCTTGAAGAAGACTATAAAAACAAGTTGGAGGAAAATCTCGAAGATTCCCGAAAAGAAGACACAACCACCATTACCGCTTTTATGCAGGATGAATGGGAAGGTTATGACTATGCCCAGGAAGACAAGATGATGGAGGAGGTAGATACTACCTTTGACCTAAAGAAACTCGATGAAATAGCAGAGGTGATCACAAAACTGCCCGAAGACAAGAAATTTCTGAAGAAGATTGCGCGACTTATTGAGGCACGGCACACCATGTATTTTGACGATAACAAGTTAGACTGGGCCATGGGAGAGCTTCTCGCCTATGGCTCCCTATTGTCAGAAGGCCATGATGTGCGTATGAGCGGCCAGGATGTGGAGCGCGGCACCTTCTCTCACCGCCATGCTGTAATAAAAGTTGAGGACAGCGAGGAAGAGGTTGTGCTGTTGAACCACCTAAAGGGCGATCAAGGCAACTTTTATATTTACAATTCACTGCTTTCAGAGTACGGCGTTGTAGCCTATGATTATGGATATGCCATGGCCAGCCCCAATTCCTTAACGCTTTGGGAGGCACAGTTTGGCGACTTCAGCAATGGAGCCCAGATTATGATAGACCAGTACATCTCGGCGGCAGAAGACAAATGGAAGCTGCAGAACGGCCTGGTTATGCTCCTTCCGCACGGTTATGAAGGGCAGGGGGCAGAGCACTCCTCGGCACGTATGGAGCGTTTCCTTCAGTTATGTGCCACCGACAATATGTTTGTGGCCGATGTGACCACCCCTGCAAATCTGTTCCATCTCTTCAGACGGCAAATGAAGGTGGGCTATCGCAAGCCACTCATTGTATTCACGCCCAAGAGCCTATTGCGCCACCCAAAGGTGGTTTCCAAAAAAGAGGAACTGGCCAACGGTAGTTTCCAGATGCTCATTGATGATGACCAGGTTAAAACCGATAAAGTGAAGTCCTTGGTTTTCGTTACAGGAAAATTTTATTACGACCTGCTCGAGAAGCGGGAGGAATTGAAACGCGACGATGTGGCCCTGGTAAGGATAGAGCAGCTTTTCCCGCTGCCCATTGATGCGATGAAGAAAATCCTGAAAAAATACAAAAATGCCGATGATGTAGTCTGGGCCCAGGAAGAACCTCGAAATATGGGAGCCTATACCCACTTGATCCTGCACTTTGAAGAAGCCAGAAACTTTAGGGTTTGCAGCCGAAAAATGTATGCGGCTCCCGCTGCCGGAAGTACGGTACGCTCAAAAGCGCGGCATGCCAAGGTGATCGAGAATGTTTTTGATAAAAATATGGATTAGTTGCTCTAAAGAAATCCATTTAGTGAAAAAGACTTACATTTAAGGAATTGTAATAATTAAGAAGATACTAAAGAAAATATACTATGGCATTTGAAATGAAAGTCCCATCACCGGGAGAATCCATTACCGAAGTTGAAATAGCCGAATGGCTAGTAGCGGATGGCGATTATGTAGAAAAAGACCAGCCCATTGCCGAAGTTGATAGCGACAAGGCAACCCTTGAGCTCCCTGCAGAGGCCAGTGGCATCATTACCCTTAAAGCCGAAGAGGGCGATACCGTTGGCGTTGGGGAAGTAGTCTGCCTCATAGATACCGATGCGCAAAAGCCCGGTGCAGGTGATGCTTCCAAAAAGGAAGCACAGGAAGACAAAAAGCAGGAAAAACAGGACGGCGCACCAAAGGAGGAAGAAACGAAATCTACCAAAAAAGCTGAACCTAAAACGGAAACCCCTTCCAAGCCTTCAACCCCAAACCAGCAACAGGATAAAAAGACCTATGCCACGGGCTCTCCTTCCCCGGCCGCAAAAAAAATATTGTCCGAAAAAGGGATTGATGCCAAGAATGTAAAAGGTAGCGGCCGCGATGGCAGGATTACCAAGCAAGACGCTGCCAGTGCCACCCCTTCCATGGGAACTCCCGGTAGTGGCAGCAGAAAGAGCGAACGCAAAAAACTTTCCATGCTCCGCAGAAAAGTGGCAGAACGTTTGGTCTCGGTAAAAAATGAGACGGCCATGCTTACTACCTTTAACGAGGTAGATATGAGCGCCATATTTGAAATCAGAGATAGGTATAAAGAGGTCTTTAAGCAGAAACACGGTGTAGGGCTCGGGTTTATGTCATTCTTTACACTCGCCGTAGTGCGCGCCCTTGATGAATATCCCGATGTCAACTCCATGATTGATGGCGATTATAAAATAACCTATGATTTTAAAGACATTTCCATAGCGGTTTCTGGGCCCAAAGGCCTTATGGTACCGGTAATCCGGAATGCCGAAAACCTAAGCTTCAGAGGTGTGGAGGAAGAGGTGAAGCGCCTGGCCACCCGTGCCAGGGAAGGGGATATCACCGTTGATGAAATGACCGGCGGCACATTCACAATTACCAATGGGGGCGTTTTTGGCAGTATGCTATCTACCCCCATCATCAATCCGCCGCAGTCTGCCATTCTGGGAATGCACAATATTGTTGAGCGCCCCATTGTGCGCGATGGAGGAATAGTGGTAGCGCCCATTATGTACGTGGCACTATCATATGATCATAGAATCATTGATGGAAAAGAATCTGTAGGTTTCCTGGTAACCATTAAGGAAGCTCTGGAAAATCCCGAGGAACTTTTGATGGACAATGATATAAAAGGCGCCTTGGAGCTATAGTTCTGCAAGGAATGATGCTCATAAAAAAAAATCCGGCCAGTGGCCGGATTTTCTATTTGGTTAGTCAGGGAAACATCTTCTCAGGAAAAAAACAGGGTATTGATTAGGTTGAGTAATATGACCAGTACCACGCAAGCTGCTATGGTAATTACCGCCGGTTTTGTATAGGCCGAGGTAATCTGGTAATCTTTGTTTTTGCTCTCAATAATAACTGAATCTTTCATACTTCAAATATCGTATTTTATGCCCAGTTTTGAAATACGTGGTAACACGTAAATTTTGAATTTGACGGCTAAATGATTCTACAACAGCTTTTCATGATGCTCTTTTGCCCAGATGAGCAGGCTGTTGGTCTTGGGCTCTATATTGAGTTTGGTGATGATGTTGCTTCGGTGTTTTTCCACGGTTCTGTACGAAATAAATAATTGGGAAGCGATCTCTTTATTGGTCTTGTCCTGTGCAATTAATTTGAGGATCTTTTTTTCGGAAGGGGTGAGGGCATTGAGCTCACTGTCTTCCACAAAAATAACGCCTATCAATTCCTTGATTCTTTCGCTGAAAAAAGGAACCCCCTGCGTCACTGTTTTAATGCAATTCTCAATTTCCTCCAGTGCAAATTCCTTGAGGATGTACCCAAATATGTTCAATTCCTGGGCTTTTTGGTACAGATCTTTTTCTTTGTGAAGGGTAATCAATACGATTTTGGTCTCTATATTGAGCCCCCTGCATTTTTGGGCTATCTCCAGCCCAGACATATACGGCATTTGTATATCGAGAATGGCAATGTCTGGCTCTTTCTGGACAATTAGGTTATAGGCTTCGCGACCGTCTTTTCCGCTGCCAATAAGATTGTACCCCTTTTCTGTCAAAAAATCGCTCAGGCCCTTTAACAGTAGGGGGTGGTCGTCTGCAATAATAATGGATGGTGTAGTTTTGCTCATAATGGAAATTGGAATTCCAGCACGGTACCGGAATCTTTTTTACTGGTTACTTTCATCTGCCCCTTGAGGAATTTGGTGCGTTCCAAAAGAGTTTTCAGTCCCAACGATTTTACATCCTGGTATTTTTCGGCAAAGTCAAAGCCCACGCCGTTGTCCCGTATGGAAATAAGAATGTTGTTGGCAAATTTCTTTACCGATACCTTTCCGGCCTCGGCCTGAGCATGTTTTAGGATATTGCTCAGGCTTTCCTGGATGATTCGGTAAATGTTCACTTCGTCTTCCCTTGAAAAAATATTATCTATATTATCTATTTCGGCAGAAATAAACAGGGTAGTGTTCTCGTCAATCATATTGATGGTGTACTCAATAGCCTTGGTAATGCCCAGTTCCTGGAGCTGGAATGGATGCAGGTCTCTTGAAATGGTGCGCACCTCTTCTATGGTATGGTCTACCATCTTTTTTGTATCGGCATCGCCGCTGGCCATGAGCTTGTTTTTTATCACCAATAATTGTTGGCCAATGCCATCGTGTAGGTCTTTTGATATGCGCCTGCGTTCGTTTTCTTGTGAAATCAAAAGCTCTTGGCTGAATTTCTCCTGGAGAATTTTGTTGCTTTTTAAATGGCGCTGGTTTCTGTAGAGTAGGATAAGGCCAAAGCTTAAAATGATGGCTATCCCGCCAAAGAGCATGGCTTTTTTGAAGCTTTCGTTGTCTTTTTCGAGCAGGCTGATGTTGGTGGTTTTTTCAACCAGTTCCTTTTCTTTTTTCTCGGTTTCGTACAGGGTTTGGTAATAGGCAAGCGCGTTTGCGGTACTGCGGTTGTAAATGGAGTCTTTTATGGTACTGGATGCCTTGCTGTGGGCTATGCTTTCTTTGTAATTGCCCGTGTCGTAATAGAGGTCGGCCAGCAGGCTGTAGGAGCTCATAATCTCATCCTCGAGGCCAAGGGCCTGGGCTATGGCGAGCTTTTTTTTGGCCAGGTTCAGGGCTTGGTCATACTGTCCTGTGGTTTGGAGGTAGGTGGCTTTCCCGCCCAGATAATTGAGTTGGGCCTGTGGGTTTCTGGAAATCTTGAAATCAAGGGCCTCAATTATGTCCAGGTGTCTTTTGGCCTCGGCCAGTTGGTTGTGCTCGCAGTAATACTCTATCAACCGGGAGTGGATGCCGATAAGGGTAGATTTGTTTTTTTCGCTAGGGTCAAATAATTTTTCTGCCTTCAGTAGGGTTTTAAACTCCAATTGGCGCTCCCCCATTTTTTCGTAGTCAAGGGCCTGGTTGTAATATTCGTTGGCCAAAAACCGGTTTAGGCCCAGTTTTTTCATTTTCTGTATCAGGGCATCGCGCTCTATTTTAGCCTTTTCATAAAAGCCGTTCATGCTGAACATATTTATAATGCCCTGTTGCGCATATACCATGTAGTCGTATTCTTTTTTGTTTTCATAAATGGTATAGGCCCGTGTAAAATCTTCGCCGGCCAGCACAAACCTCCCCATATTGGAATAGGCCTGCCCCCTAAAAAGGTAGGTGTCTGCTATATGGATGGATTCGTTGTTTGTAATGTTTTCAAGGGCCAAGTTGTAGTCCTGTATGGCTTTTTTTAGGTCAACCTTACTATGCGCCATGCCCCTTTTCAGATAGAGTAGGCCCAGCAGGGTGCTGTCCTTTATCTTGTACTTTCGGGCCAGCACACTGTTTATAATGGTAATGGCCTGCAGCGGGTCGTTGGCATAATTGGTGAGTGGAAACTGGAGGTTCATGGCCTTTCGGGCGGCATCTTCCACACTGTCCAGCTCCTGTGCAAGCTTGATGTACTGTATGCTGTATTTTATAAAGGCAGGATTGTCCTTATTAAACGTCCTGGAGAGCAGACTGTCAAGGGCAATAAGCTTTTCGGAATCATTTTTTGCCCGGGCCAGTTGGTTTTGATAAAAAGAAACGTCCTGTCCCAATCCCCCGAAAGGGAAAAGGACCGAGATAAGAAAGAAAAGTATCCCAATTTTTTTCAGCACAAAACCAATATTTCTGAAGAAGATAAAAGTACTTAAATTATTGGAAACAAACCATCTCCAAAGCCCATTCTATTTTATATAAAAGCAATTGCGGCCATAATCAATCACAGCGCGGTGGTGCTTCAGGAAATCGGCACCAATGATACCGTGTACCGGCCCTTCATGGACCTGGGCCAAGGCTTCATTTACGTGCGAGAGGTCAAACAGCACAAAGTCCATGCGCTTGATCTGCCATTTTTTTATGGTGAAGTTGTTTTTGCGGGAAATCATCGTCTCCATATTAATGGCTCCCGCCCCCGCGGCCTTTATGATACTCTCTTCGCTTATTAGTTTGAAGTGGTTGCTGTCCTTCACCCCCACGCAGCTGGTAGAGGCGCCAGTATCGAGAATAAAGTTGCCCGAAACACCATTGATGCTGGCGGAAAAAAGATAGTGGCCGGTCTCCAGTTTTTTAAGGGGAATGCGATAAAAATTCTGGGTCTCAAGAAATTTGCGTAGCTGCATTAGCCTTTTTTGTGTAAAGATAGTAAACAAAATAAGTAGCTTTGCAAGCATGCTTACAGATACCCATACCCATTTATACAGCGAGGCCTTCGCCGAAGACCGTAACACAATGATGCAACGGGCTTTTGATGCGGGGGTGAAACGTTTTTTCGTGCCCGCCATAGATTCGGGCCACACCCGCGCCATGTATGCCCTGGAAAAGGAATACCCACGTCAGGTATTTTTGATGATGGGCCTTCACCCTACGTCGGTCAAGGAGAATTTTGAGGACGAATTGGCGCATGTGCGGCAGCAACTTGAAAAAAGAAGGTTTTGTGCCATCGGGGAAATTGGCATTGATCTGTATTGGGACCAATCTACCCTTGACATCCAAAAAATCGCATTTAAAAGACAGATCCAGTGGGCAAAAGAATACAAGCTTCCCATTGTGATTCATTGTCGTGATGCCTTTGATGAAATATTTGAGGTGCTAGAGACGGAGCGCGGCGATGACCTTTTCGGGATTTTCCATTGCTTCACCGGAACTTTTGACCAGGCGCAGCGCGCCCTATCCTTTAATATGAAGCTGGGAATAGGCGGGGTGGTCACCTTTAAGAACGGAAAGATTGATACCTTTTTGGACAAAATACCATTAAAGCATATAGTATTGGAAACCGATGCACCCTATTTGGCTCCGGTTCCCTTCCGCGGAAAGCGCAACGAGAGCAGCTATCTGGCCTTGATAAATAAAAAGGTAGCCGAAATTTACAATGTTTCTGAAGAAGAAGTGGCCAAAACCACGACTGCGAATTCAAGGGCCGTCTTTAATATATAGTTGGAAAAAATTCTGAGCTTCAGTTGAAGGACCTAATAATATAAGTATTGAAACGAAATAGCACTATGAATACCAAACCCAACATACTCCTTATTTATACCGGTGGAACCATTGGAATGATCAAGGATTTTGAGACCGGGGCCCTGCGCAATTTCAATTTTGGTGAACTTCTCAACCACATTCCAGAGCTCAAGCTGCTGGATTGCCACATAACCACCACCAGCTTCCCCGAGCCCATTGACAGCTCAAACATGAACCCCCATTATTGGGTAGAACTCGTTTCAATCATCGAGGCCAATTACGACCAAATGGATGGCTTTGTGGTATTACACGGCAGCGACACTATGAGCTATACGGCCTCAGCGCTTAGCTTTATGCTCGAAAATTTGAGCAAGCCCATAATCTTCACCGGATCACAACTACCTATCGGCGACCTGCGTACCGATGCCAAGGAAAATCTCATCACCTCGATACAAATTGCCTCGCTGCGCGAAAAAGGCCTTCCGAAAATAGCTGAGGTTTGCCTTTATTTTGAATATAAACTATACCGGGCCAACCGGACCACCAAGATAAACGCCGAACATTTTGAGGCATTTGCCTCTCTCAACTATCCCGATTTGGCCCAGAGTGGCGTTCATTTGGTGGTAAACAATGAGGCGCTCTACCGGCCTAACCGAAGAAAAAAGCTAAAAGTCCATAAGCAGCTGGAAAGCAATATTCTTTTGGTAAAGATGTTTCCTGGTATGGGCCCCGATACTATTGAGCATCTTTTCGGATTTCCTGAAATGAAAGGGCTGGTGTTGGAAACCTACGGCGCCGGCAACGTCACCAATGCTCCCTGGTTTCTCGATTTGCTCGGGGAAGTTCTGCAGAAGGGAATCCCGGTGATCAACGTTACCCAATGCTCTGGAGGAAGTGTAAATATGGGTCTGTACGAGACAAGTACCCAGCTCAAGAGTATGGGTGTAATAAGCGCAAAAGACTGTACCACAGAGGCTGCGCTGGCCAAATTGATGTATTTGTTGGGCCAAAAGATATCCCCCAACAGTTTTAAGACTATCTTTGAAACCTCCTTAAGAGGAGAAATGCACTAAAATTAACCGCCCAAATTATTTTGTGGCGTTATTTTTTTTTTGATATTTGGCACACCATTTCAAAAAAGTGGTTTTTTATATTATAGAGAGGTGGCCGAGTGGTCGAAGGCGCACGCCTGGAAAGTGTGTATACGCCAA
>CAYSLM010000080.1:0-12397 GCA_964431895.1 uncultured Aequorivita sp. | reverse complement strand
TGGTAAGGTTGCAATCTATGGGGCTGCATCCCTACCCTTTGGAACGCTTTTCGGGATTGTCGTTCTTTTTCTTTACGTTGTGGACCATTCTTTTTCTTTTCCGGCTTCTTATTACATAAAGCAGCAGCCCAACAATAATGGCGAAGCAAACGATGACGGAAATAATGGTTGCCCACACTCCGCCCGAAAAATCGGCCCAGGGAATTGCATGTAAGATTTTCATATATCAGTTTTTTTGGTTCTCATTCTTCTGTTGAAGTTAATTCACTATCGTCCTTCTTTTTGTCTTTCATCACAAAACTAATTACCAAAGCCGCGAGGACTATACAGACCAGGGCGAAGACTATGATGATCGCGGTACCCACGCCCCAATTTGCCAAGGGAAGAAATGTTTGTGCCATAATATACTATTTTATTGGTTAATGATTGTTATTTCTTGTGAAGCCATATCATGGCATTCATAATTTGCATCAACGGTTTGGGGTGCCGGTTTTGGGGAAAGATACGGAATTCCCAGACCCAATCCACGCACTATGAACAAACAGGCCATAATGCCCACAAAAACCGGAATGGCCCGTCTTATTCGTAGCCGTACCTGTTGGTTTAAAAAATTTCCTATGTAAATGGCGCTGGTCATCAAGGGGATGGTCCCCAGGCCGAAGATAGCCATATATAAACTTCCCTGTAGGGCATTTCCCGAGGCTATGGCGCCAAACACGGCCATATATACGAGGCCGCAGGGCAGGAATCCATTTAAAAAGCCAATGGTCAAAAAGGTATCGGGGCTTTTTTTTCTGAGCTCCTTTCCCAAAGCAGACTTCACTTTTGAAATTAGTTTAAAAACAGGCTGGGAAAAATTGTAGCGGTTAAAGGTCTTCTGCGGAATTACAAGAACGAGCAACATCAATACCCCAATAAGAATGGACAGCTGCTGCTGCATCCCAAAAATATTGAGCCCCTTCCCTACCAAACCGAAAATAAGCCCGATAATGGCATAGGAGAAAATGCGCCCAAAGTGGTACAGAAATATCTGAAAAAATTTCTTGAGGTGGTTTTCCCGGTCAACCGGTAACAAAAATGCAATAGGCCCGCACATTCCCACACAGTGGAAACTTCCCAAAAGGCCAAAAATAAGTGCGGTCAACAACATTTTGCAGGTTCAAGTTTATAATGTTCAGAATTGATTTAATATACAATTTCGTTCTTATAAAGGTAATCCTTGCCCTTATAGTGCCATTTTACAATGGTGTTCCAACGGCCAGGTACCAATCGTTCATCTGGAACCACCAACGTGGGACCAGTGAGTTTGAGCGGCAGCTGGAAATCGAGTTGTTTATTGGAGGGCCTATATAGCAAAAGCTCGCCCTCAATCTGTGGGTAGTCCAGGTTATCGGGAAAGGTTAGCACCCAACCCTCAGCCGTCTTTTGGCCCGTAATATTCTGCGGTAGTGCCTTTGAATTGCCTATGGCATCCAGCTCCTCCTGAAAGACCATTTCGTTTTGGTAATAATCTTCGGTAACCAGATCATAATCATACTTTTTTTCAGTTGAAATACGGATTACGAAATACATGATAAACCCGATAAAGAGTACCAAACCAATCGCCAGCCCTGTTCCCCAATTTATTTTCATCGTCATTTTGCTTTAAAATTTACTTATAGCTGCGCGGTCCTAAAAAGTTCACGCTGGTCGTCTCTATAAGGTCATCGCCACTATATACTTCAATAACGGCCCTAATTTTTTCGCTGTCAAGTTCCGCCATGTTTATTTCGATAAAGAGCGTACCCTCGGCAAAGTCTTGGGCAGGCACCACGATCTCCCCGTGCTTGACGGGGCGTATGGTACCCTTTGGTGATTTCAGCCTGAATTGGATATCGTTGAAATCGCGGGTGGTCTTGTTCAACAATTTATAGGTAAACACATTGCTGATAATATTGTTCTCCTTGTGTTCATACAGCTGGCCAGGCAACCTGAGGATATTGGCCTCTACATCACTCCTTAGAAACAAAAGTCCGGTAAGCACCCCGATAAGGATAACCAAAACGGCCGTATATCCTTTTAGGCGGGCGGTGAACTGGAAAGGCGCTTTTTTCTCGATATTCTCCTCACTGGCATAGCGTATGAGCCCTTTGGGCAGGTTTACGGCCTCCATAATGCTGTCGCAGGCATCAATGCAAGCGGTGCAGTTTACGCATTCCAACTGTGTTCCGTTCCGAATATCAATTCCCGTAGGGCATACGTGCACACACTGGAAACAATCAATACAGTCGCCTTTTCCTGATGCGGCTCGGTCTTCATTCTTTTTGAACTTGGCCCGTCCTTTTTCCTTCTCACCCCGTTTATGGTCATAGGCCACCACTATTGATTTATTGTCGAGCAAGACGCCCTGTAGCCTCCCATAGGGGCAGGCGATAATACAAACCTGCTCCCGGAACCAAGCAAAGACAAAGTAGAAAACACCGGTAAAGATGAGTAGGGAGAAGAAGGTGCTCAAATGTGCCACCGGCCCTTCCACTATATACCTTATCAAGCGGTCACTGCCAATGAAATAGGCCAGAAAAATGTTGGCTATCAAAAATGAGATTACAAAGAAGATGCTCCATTTTAAAGCGCGTTTTTTAATTTTTTCGGCAGTCCAGGGTTGTTTGTCAAGTCTGATCTGTGCGCCGCGGTCGCCGTCTATCCAGTATTCAATCCGCCTAAAAACCATCTCCATAAAAATGGTCTGCGGGCATATCCACCCACAAAAGATACGCCCAAAAGCTGCCGTAAAGAAAATTATGAATACCACGCCTATCACCATCATGATCACAAAGAGGTAAAAATCCTGTGGCCAAAATGGAAAACCGAAAAGGTTGAAACGGCGCTCCAGCACATTGAATAACAAAAACTGGTTGCCATTTATCTTTACAAAAGGCGCAATAAATAGAAAGGCCAACAAAATGTAGCTTACGTACTTTCTATATTGATACAACTTGCCAGAGGGCTTTTTGGGATATACCCAGGCCCTCTTGCCTTCCTCATTGATGGTACCAATGCTGTCCCTAAACCTTTCGTTTTCCGGAGTATCCAATTTCTTTTCTTTTTTTAAATTACAGGTTGACTCGCTTCAGCCTGGTTGTGTTTTCTTGGCAATGCTTACTGTGTAGCCTCGCTATCCTCGGTCCAAAGATCGCCTTCGGGTTCTTTGGGATCGGCCGGGCTGGTACCGTGGAGGCTAAGCACATAACTGGCCACTTGGGCTATTTCGCCAGGTTTCAAATCACTCTTCCAGGCAATCATTCCCTTACCTGGGCGCCCTCCTTCGCT
The DNA here is from genome assembly GCA_964431895.1 of uncultured Aequorivita sp. Taxonomy (GTDB): domain Bacteria; phylum Bacteroidota; class Bacteroidia; order Flavobacteriales; family Flavobacteriaceae; genus Aequorivita. The sequence continues at coordinate 9,088 of CAYSLM010000080.1, read as the reverse complement.
AATGGTATGGAACACGTTCTTGATGCCTCCGCCCAGTATCCAGTAATCATCAGTAAGGTTGGGACCAATACCACCACCGCCATCGTCCTTATGGCAGGCCACACAATTTTCGGTAAAAATGGTTTTTCCCGCCGCCAGATCGGCTGGATCGGTAAGGCGCTCTACACTTTCGGCATCGATCAGGTCCTTATTGTTCTTTTTGTACTCGGCAATCTGCGCCTTGGCCTGGGCCAATTCCATCTCATATTCCTCGGTTTGCGTGGTTCCGCCAAACACGTGGTAGCGGGCCAAATACACCACGGCAAAAATAATGGTGGCATAAAAGAGATATTTCCACCAGGGTGGCAGCACGTTGTCCAGTTCACGGATGCCATCATAATTGTGGTCGAGAACAATTTCCTGCTCCTTGGCAATCGGTTTTGCCGCGAGCATTTCCTTGTACTTTTTCTTAAACCATCCCCATTGTTTATCAGTTTGAGCGCGTTCCTTGGCCAGGTACCGGTCCTTGGCCTCTGGCGATAGTCCCGCAAAAAGGATACGGCCCAGGGCGCCCACAACCGCCTCGAGGGCTATGGCAAATACGGCCAGGGTCAACAGGACGGCCCATATAATGGGATATTTCGCAATGGCCCACTGGTCGCCAGAATCTACCACAATTTCAAGAAAGAAAAAAGCGATGATTACAAATGCGATTACCCTTACATACGATGCTGCTTTCATAGTTGTTCTTCGTTTTGATGGTTAGTGTCATTTTCCAACGGAATATTGCTCACTTCCTTAATATATTCCTTTTTTGCCGAAATCACCCTGTAAAAAAGAGCCACAAAAAAGATAAAGAATATTAGGAGCGAAATCATTGGGTATATTTCAACATTGTCGATGTTCTCTAGATTTCCTTTTACAAATTTCAACATAACTATTCGTTTTGTGCCGAAGCGTTTTCGGTGTTTTCCACTTTTATATCGGTACCAAGTCTTTGTAGATAGGCAATTACGGCTACAATTTCACGGTCTTTCATCTCTACGAAATCCTCTCCATTTTCCTGTGCATATTTCTTGCTGGCTTCGTAGGAAGAAACAAAATCAGGGTCATTATAGAGGTTCTTTTCTATTTGGCTTCCCTGTTCATCCATGGAGGCCTGGGCGTTTGCGATCTCTTCATCGGAATAAGGCACCCCGAGGGAAACCAGAGCCCGCATCTTGGTTTCGGTATTGGATTTATCCAATTCTGAATTGATCAACCAAGGGTAACGTGGCATAATTGAGCCCGACGAAGTACTCTGCGGGTCGTACATATGGTTCAAGTGCCAGTTGTCTGAATACTTTCCGCCCACTCGGTGCAGATCGGGGCCCGTGCGCTTACTTCCCCAAAGGAAGGGATGGTCATACACATATTCCCCAGATTTTGAATATTCGCCATATCGCTCCACCTCGCTCCTAAAAGGCCTGATCATCTGCGAGTGGCAGGAAACACAGCCCTCGCGTATATAGATATCCCTGCCTTCCAGCTCCAATGGGGTGTACGGTTTTACGGTAGAAATTACCGGTACGTAATCATCAACCATCAGCGATGGGATGATCTGTACCATTCCACCAATCAAAATGGCGATGGTTGAATAGATGGTAAATTTGATGGGGCGTCGCTCCAGCCAAGTGTGATAGCCCTCTCCCACCGTCTGGCGTTTGGTAACAGGCGTGAGCGGAGCAGCCTCTGCCAACTCATCGGTTACCTTGCTGCCTTTTCGGGCGGTCATTACCACATTATAAAGCAGGATAAATGCACCGGTAATATAAAGACTTCCACCAATGGCCCGCATCCAGTACATAGGAATGATTTGGGTTACGGTCTCAAGGAAGTTGCCATAGGTCAAGGTACCGTCAGGGTTAAATTGGTTCCACATGGAAGCCTGCATAAATCCGGCCACGTACATTGGTAGGGCATACATGATAATACCCAGGGTTCCTATCCAGAAATGGGCGTTGGCTAATTTTATGGAGTAAAGTTTTGTTTTGAAAAGTCGCGGTACCAGCCAATAGATCATCCCAAAGGTAAGGAACCCATTCCAGGCAAGCGCCCCCACGTGCACGTGGGCAATAATCCAATCGCTAAAGTGCGCGATGGCGTTTACGTTTTTCAGTGAAAGCATGGGGCCTTCAAAAGTAGCCATACCATAGCCCGTTATGGCCACTACCATAAATTTCAGTACAGGGTCAACACGCACCTTGTCCCACGCGCCCCGCAGGGTAAGAAGCCCGTTGATCATACCTCCCCAGGATGGGGCAAGAAGCATGACCGAAAAAGCAACCCCGAGGTTTTGTGCCCACTCCGGCAGGGCCGAATAAAGCAAGTGGTGCGGACCGGCCCATATATATATAAAGATCAACGACCAAAAGTGGATGATGGAAAGCCTATAGCTATATACCGGTCTATTGGCCGCTTTGGGTACGAAATAGTACATCAACCCAAGAAATGGGGTAGTGAGGAAAAACGCCACGGCATTGTGCCCGTACCACCATTGTACCAGGGCATCCTGCACCCCGGAATACATAGAGTAACTCTTTAGGGCAGTAACTGGAACTTCCATACTGTTCACTATATGCAAAACAGCTACGGTGACCCAAGTGCCCAGATAGAACCAAAGTGCCACATACAAATGGCGCTGGCGTCTCTTGACCATGGTCATGATCAGGTTGATACCGAAGGCTATCCAAATAATGGCTATGGCAATGTCAATGGGCCATTCCAATTCGGCATATTCCTTTGAGGTGGTATAGCCCAAAGGCAGGGTGATGGCCGCCCCAACAATGATGGCCTGCCATCCCCAGAAATTCAGGTTGCTGAGGAAATCGCTCCACATCCGTGCCTTGAGCAGACGCTGTGTGGAATAATATACCCCCGCAAAAATGGCGTTGCCCACAAAAGCAAAAATTACCGCATTGGTGTGCAATGGCCTTAACCGGCCAAAGCTGAGCCACGAAATGCCATCGGTCATGTTTGGGAACAAAAACATAAAGGCAAGCATTAAGCCTACGGTCATTCCTATGATACCCCAAAATATGGTGGCATTCACAAATTTTTTGACAATCTGGTTGTCGTAATAAAATTGTTCTGTTTGCATAATTAACGTTGATTTATTCCTGCTCGCAGGCAGTTAGGGTTTCTGGATTGGTTCGTTTCTTGGAGGATTTCGATCGTTCGGCACTTCCTTCCTTTACCAGTTCATCATCAAAAAGCATACGTACCGAGGGGGTATAGGTATCGTCATATTGTCCCTTTTGTACCGAAACAATAAACAGCACAAAAAAGATGAGCGCAACGAAAACGCTGATTGCCAAAAGCATATAGATAATAGTCATACCTGAATTATTGTGTTCAAAAATATCCTTGCTTCCATCGCAAAAATATGATATTTATCAACCTTTCTTATTTATATCCATTCTTAATTTCCTGCCCATATACTGGGTGGCTATGGTAGTAAAAACCACAATGCTTATCGAGCTCAACGGCATCAATATGGCCGCTACCACCGGTCGCAGATGTCCTGTTACGGCAAACCCCAGACCTATTAAATTATAGAGCAAGGACAACAGGAAAGCCCATTTAATAATCTGCACCCCTTTTCGGGAAAAATCGAGATAATCGGCTAATTTGTTGAACGCCCGGGCATCCAAAATTCCATCGCAGGCCGGGAAAAATACGTTGGTATTTTCTGAAACCACTATGCCCACATCACTCTGTTTTAGGGCGCCAGCATCATTAAGCCCATCCCCTATCATCATGGTACGCTTGCCCCTATTTTGCAGCGATTTTATAAACTTCAATTTCTCATCGGGTTTTTGGTTGAAATAAAGCTGTGTGCCCTTGGGAAGCATGGCCTCCAGGCGCGACCGCTCCCCTTCATTGTCACCCGAAAGCACGATCACTTCCTTATCTCTTTCAATCTGCTCAAAAATTTGGGAGACGCCACTTCTATATTCACTGTTAAAGAGGTAGCATCCCTTGTAAACTTCATTTGTACTGATGTGGACGGCGGTGCGGTTGTTCAGCTGGGTATGGGCAGTTTTTCTGGGTCCCGCATATTCAAAGGAACCCACTTTTATGGAATTGTTTCTGGCCGTAGCCGTCATGCCCTTGCCTACTTCCTCCTCAAAATCGTCAAGGGTTTGGATATTGTTTTTGTCAAGAATATTATAAAGCGACCGGCTCAACGGATGACTGGAGGCACGCAAAGTGCTGGTAAGCAGTTGTTTTTCTTCCTCAGAAAGCGCAACGCCTTCATAGGTGATTATATTTTTTTGGTTGGTGGTCAAGGTGCCGGTCTTATCAAAAACCACGGTATCTACCCGGGCCATCTGCTCTATTACCCAGGCCTCCTTTAAATACAGTTTTTCCCTTCCGAAGATGCGCAACACGTTGCCCAGGGTAAATGGTGCGGCCAGGGCAATGGCACATGGGCAGGCCACGATGAGTACGGCCGTAAAGACATTGAAAGCCTTTGATGGATCAATGACAAGCCAAAAGAGAGTGGCCAAAAATGCTATGGAAAGCAATACCACCGTAAACCGCCTGCTTATGCTGTCGGTAATGTTTTCAAACAGGCCGGCTTTGTTCTGGCTAAAGGTATCGTTGTTCCATAGCTGCGTTAAATAGCTCTGCTCAACCGCTTTCAAGACTTCCACCTCAATGATTCCGGCCTGTTGCCTTCCCCCCGCAAACAGCTTATCGCCGCTTTGCTTCGATATGGGTTCGGCTTCTCCCGTGACAAAACTGTAATCAACCAGCGCATTGCCTCTTATCAATACGGCATCTACGGGCAGGATTTCCTGGTTTCGGATAAGGAGCCTATCCCCTTTTTTTATTTGATATACTTCGGCCTGTTCCTCAACCGTTTTTCCCTCCTGACCCTTGATGAGCCGGGTAACGCCGATAGGAAAGTACGATTTGTAATCACGTTCAAAGGAAAGGTAACTATAGGTTTTCTGCTGAAAGAATTTGCCGAGCAACAAGAAAAATACCAGACCAGACAGACTGTCAAAAAAACCAGTGCCCAAATCAAAAACAATGTCGAAAGTACTTCGGAGAAACAGAACGGCTATCCCCAAGGCGATGGGCACATCTATATTGAGAATCCCGGAGCGGAGCCCTTTAAAGGCAGAGGTAAAATAGCCGCTACCTGAATAAAAAACCACCGGCAGGGAAAAAGCAAACATAAGCCAGCGGAAAAAAGGCTTGAATTGGTCAAGCCAAAATTCACTGCCCTGAAAATATTCGGGCAGGGAAAGGAACATGATATTGCCAAACGCAAAGCCGGCAATCCCCAGTTTATAGATCAGGCTGCGGTTTATCCTTTTTTGCTTCCGTTCGGAATCTTCGAGGGAAATATAGGGCTCATAACCTATTTTGGCCAAAAGCACAACCACATCCTTTAAAGAAGCTTCCGCCGAAGCAAAGGTGATCCTAACGGTTTTTTCGGGAAAGTTGACCTGCGAGCTCCTTACCGCCGGGTAAAGCTTATTTAGGTTTTCCAATATCCAGATACAACTGCTGCAATGGATAGACGGAATCAAAAAGGAAACAATCTTTATCTTTTCGTCGTGAAACTCCACGAGTTTTTCGGCAATGGCCTCATTGTCAAGAAAATCAAATTTTCCGGCAACTTCCTTTGGCGAAATCCCGGGCGATTTTTCAAGATCGTAATAATAGCCCAGATCGCTCTCGTGAAGAATATCATAAACCGTTTTGCAACCATGGCAACAGAAGGACTTTTCTCCCTCCTTAATTTCCACGTCCAAACACGGGTCGCCACAATGGAAACAGTTTACCATAAAACCAAAAGAATGCTCGTTATACCTTGTGCAAAGATTGGAATTTTTGGGGGTATAAAAAAATGAATTCTATCAGTTTAGGAGTGAAACTCTTCGGAAGAAGCCGCTTTTGAAACTTTCAGGTTATCCACAAAGAGAATTATGACCGCCACGGGGAAGAGAATGCTCAAAACCGCAAGACAAATATAATAATCGCGGAAAAAGGGTAGTCCAATCCAAAGAGCCAGGGCTTTATAGAAAATAAGGGCCTCGGTAGTGGCAAATGCCAAAAGATAAAGGACCATAAATTTCCGTGATATTTTCAAAAGCCCGAAATAGAGGAGCAAGGCCATCATTACGGGAATAACTATGCCCAAAAAGACCAAATGCAAATATCCGATCACAAAATTTTTCAGCAAAAAGATCAAACTGGCAAAGTAAGGATGGGCAGAAAAGAGCTGCATCCCTATTTTGGCCACCAGCAGCCCCGCAGCTATTTTCAGAAGTAAAAGCCCATAGGCCCCAAAATGTCTCTTAAAAAGTGCTTGATGGGGCCTTAACAGAAGATAGAATTCATAAAATGCCAGCAACTGTGCCACTGCACCCACAAAACCCAAAACGTAAAAAACCAAAGGCGGGGAAAACCAGAGAACCGATAAAAACAGCGAAAGGATTACGCTCGCATGGAGCAATAGAAAAAATGATTTTAGGTTTTGGGCAGAAAACCGCACCCCTTTTTCCTCAAGGAAATAAAACAGTACGCCCAGCAGTGCCAAAATAAACCAACCATTGTACTGAAAGTGCAGGTAGAAATAAATGGAGGTTTTGTACCATATAGATTCGGGCCCCAAGGTGGCCATGACCCCGCCGATGGTCCACGGGCCAATACTGGAAAGCACCAGATACCATAGCGCTGCCTTTATCAATTTCCATGAAAACCGATGTTTTAATTCGGTGGGTACACGCTTAAAGGCAAACCAGGCAAACCAATAGGAAGCAAATAAGAAAAGGGTGGAAAATATTATAGAGAACAAAGCATATCCCTGTAAGGGAAAGGTGACGAGCATCCCCAGGATACTGATATTGGTAAATATAAAAATGGGCCTATACCGCCTTCCGTCATCGGTTTTGGCCAGAAAAAGCCCATAGATCAGGGTAGTGAGCCCCAGATAGATCCATCCCAACAAAGCGGTATGCGAGTGGGCGTGCAGGAGAAACTTATAGTTGAATTGAAGCGGCAACACGAAATAGAGCCTAAGCAAAAGCCCCATCAAGGCCACCACAACAAAATAGGCCAGTGCAAGACGAATGTGCTTTCTTAAATCCATTTACAGGCGGCAAAATTAAAAAAAACAGTCCGGAATTTGGCAGCAAACATTCAAAGTCGCCATTCTTCCGAACTGTTCAAAAAACCAATCAAATAAAAAATCTTGATTTGGGGCTTGGGGATAATTTATTGAGGTTTAATCGTTTTTCAATTTCTTTTCCAATTTTAGGGCTTTGGGGAAAAGAATATTGTTTTCCAAATGGATGTGCTGGTGCAGATCCTGTTCAAACTCGTCCAACTTGGCATAGAAAGCACGGTAGGTGTTGCAGGCACCCTGTGGAGGGGTATAGTTGTTGCTCAATTTGGCAATCTTGCGCATAATTTCTCCAGCTTCCTCGTGCTCGTCCTCCATCATTTTAATGGGGTTTTCAACCGTTCCGAAATGGATGGCGGGCACTTCGCCATTTTCGCGCTCTGCGGCCACCAGTTTTTTGATAAAGGGGAAAAGAATAAGCTCCTCCTTGCGCTGGTGGGCTGCCATTGCCTGTACTACCTCGGTAACCAGGGCCTCAATTTCTGCAAGTTCGGTATAATGGTTTCCGTGAACGTGGTTTACGCGCTTGGAGTATTGAAGCAGGAGCGGGCTGCTCTCTTCAACATAGGCATGGTGCACGTTGATGATATGGTCTGTCAGGAAATCGAGTTTCCAGCTGTTGTAGTCATGGGCGCGATCCTGTACTTTGTCGAGGTTCAATAGCTCCTCTTCCAGTACCGCGGGATCTACCTTGGCCTTTTCGCAGGCGCGGGCTATACTTATGCCGCCACCACAGCAAAAATCTATGCCGTGTTTTTTGAATATATGGGCCGCTTTTATGTTTTCGGTAACCACATCGGCTACGGTGCGTTCTTGAAGTGTTGTCATGGTTTTTAGATGTTTATATGAATATTATGGTGCAAATTTCCAAATTAAAAAACGAACAGAATATGACCTAAATCATAAAATGACACTTTTATCAGAAATTTTTTCAAATTTAATATCAATCAGTTAGCTTCTTCTTTATTCCCAAAACGGATCGTGGTATTCCGGATGTTTTTCCAGTTGCGAGTGTATTTCTTCAATCTTGTCAAGCTGCTCCTGGGTGGCTACCTTTTGTATTACGTTGAATAGGATGCGCTCCTCAAACCGAATGTGGGCGTCGAGCTCCTCTTCCAATTGGTTGAGTGATTTTTCTGCGTTTTCGGTATCGTGGAACAGGCGTTTAATACGTCTATGCTCTTTCAGCGCCCTATCTACCAGCTCATTCCCCTCTTCCAGGATAGGGAAGAGATACTTCTCCTCATCGCGGAAGTGGGGCTTTATTTCCTTTTCATAAAACCATTTGGCATAGTCCTGCATTCGTTCCAACTCAACGTTTTTACTGAAACCCTTGCGGAGTTTCCAACTGAACAGCAGTCCAAAATGGTGTTGCCTGCTAAGCGGCTGCAGGGCCGGATGTCTTTTTATAGGTTTTTTCTTTTCCATGGATTTAGGGATTTTCTATATATTTAATGCGTTTGCCACCGCATTTCGGGCAACGCTCTACAATTCGTTTCTTGTTTTTGAAACCATCTACATGCTCCACCATAAACTTTCCCACTTTCACATATTTGTCACGATGGTTTTTCACATCTATTTGTTTGTCCTTGGGCATGATGCGTTCCATATTGCCAAATTCCTGGTAGCCCCAACAGAATGGGCACTCCTTTAGTTCTATCGGTTCCTTTTTCTTTTTTGGTTCCGTTTTTTTGAACATTCGCAATAGTTTCAGAATATAGCCCATCTTTTTCAATTTAAAAAAGCATCCTGCGTATTTGTCTCCATCATTCTGGGGCCTTTGGATTCAAGGGTCTCACCGTGAGCTCGCTGATAAGCATGTTTTCTGGCGTTTTCAGTACGTGTACCACGGTTTGGGCCAGGGCATCGGGCTGCAGCATATTGCCATGCGTCTCTATGCCCGAGCTTTTGAAAAAATCGGTC
>CAYSLM010000079.1:0-12699 GCA_964431895.1 uncultured Aequorivita sp. | reverse complement strand
ATAGTCTGTAGTCTGTAGTCTGTAGTCCGTAGTCCGTAGTTCGTAGTCCGTAGTCCGTAGTTCGTAGTCCGTAGTCGGTAGTCTAAAGTCAGTAGTCCTTAGTCCTTAGTCCATAATCCCTTTTCACTTCAAAATTCAAAATTCAACACAAAAATAATCCGTTGTTCAAAAACTTGTGGATATTAAAACATAGGCCGTATAAAAGCAACCCTCAAAATACAGTACTTTAACAGGCACTAACATTCACCAAACACGACGCCCTATGCACCTCGGCACAATAGACTGGATTATTATCGTTTCATTTTTCATCATTTTTATTGCCATTGGCCTTGTGGTTGCCAAAAAATCGGGCAAGGATTCCAGCTCCTTTTTCCTTTCCGATAGAAATATGCCATGGTGGCTGCTGGGCGTGAGTATGGTGGCCACAACCTTTGCGGCCGATACCCCAAACTTTGTGGCCGGGGTGATCCGTGAAGATGGAGTGTTCGGCAATTGGATTTGGTGGAGTTTCCTTTTAACCGGAATGCTGACCGTTTTTTTCTACGCCAAATTATGGCGAAGAAGTGGAATAACCACAGACTTAGAGTTTTATGAACTGCGCTACAGCGGAAAAAGCGCTGCTTTTTTAAGGGGGTTTCGGGCTATATACTTGGGCGTATTTTTCAATATTGTCATTATGGCAAATGTTTGTTTAGCGGCGATTAAGATTGGCCATGTAATGTTTGGCTTGTCTTCCTATGAAGTTTTATTGATTGCTTCGCCAGTTGTGGTTATCTATTCGGCTTTTGGCGGACTAAAAGGCGTTCTGCTGACTGATTTTGTACAGTTTATCATCGCTATGGTGGGCAGTGTTTGGGCTACGGTGTATATAGTTAATTTACCGGAAATAGGAGGCCTCGACAACCTCCTCTCCCACCCGGCCGTCGCCGCCAAAACTGCCATGGTTCCCGATTTTTCAAAACCTGAGCTGTTGATTCCCTTACTTATTATTCCGCTGGCGGTGCAATGGTGGAGCGTTTGGTATCCGGGTGCGGAACCGGGCGGCGGCGGGTATATTGCGCAACGTATGCTGGCGGCCAAAAATGAAAAGCACGCCACCTGGGCCACGCTGTTTTTTAACTTTGCACACTATGCGCTGCGTCCATGGCCGTGGATCGTGATTGGCCTGGCCTCCATCATCATCTATCCGAATATCGAGAGTTTACAGACGGCTTTTCCCAACCTGAATCCCGCCTTTGTAAAAAACGACCTCTCCTACCCGGCCATGCTTACCTATTTGCCTGCAGGACTGTTGGGCATTGTGATTACCTCCCTTATTGCTGCTTTTATGAGTACCATTTCAACCCACTTAAATTGGGGCAGCTCCTATGTGGTGAATGATTTTTACGTGCGGTTTATTCGGAAAAAGGCCAGCGGTCGCGAACAGGTTGCCGTGGGCAGAACTTCAACCGTGGTGATGATGGTATTTGCCGCCTTATTGGCGCTGGTGCTGGAAGAAGCCCGCGATGGTTTTAATCTGTTGCTCTCTATTGGGGCCGGAACAGGCCTGCTTTTTATTTTACGATGGTTTTGGTACCGTATCAATCCTTATAGCGAAATTGCCGCTATGGCCATTTCGTTCCTAATTGCCACCTTCTTTTTTATCAATGGCAAAATGGAAACCCCCATGGTCTCCATGGCGGGGCATTGGCAATTGGTGCTCAGCGTGGCGGTTACTACCCTTGGATGGATACTGGTCACGCTATTTACAAGCCCATCCAAAGCGGAAACCCTGGCCAGTTTTGACCGTCTTATTTTTGGAAATGAATCCAAATTCCAGGGATTTGGGATGAAGATTTTAGGGTTCTTTGCCGGGGTGGTTGGCGTGTACTGTGCGCTTTTTGCCATAGGCAACTATATCTATGGCAATCTCTGGCTGGCATTGGCCTTATCAGCGGTATCGGTTGTTTGTGGATTGGTAATAATAAAATCGTTCCGAACCACTTCCTCCAATTCAAGGAAAGATGGCCCGGAACGTTTCAATACTTAATTCGGTTCTTTAATTGTTCCCAAGAATTAAGGGCAGTCCATTTTCTCCCGAACCTACGACTACGACCTTTGTGTTCGGCGATTTTGAAAGTTCTACCGTAGCCTGAATTCCTTTTTCCTGAAGAATCTTATCGGTAAGTGAGGCACTCAAAATGCTGTTGGCCCGAGCCTTTCCTTCGGCTTCAATTCGTTGGCGCTCGGCTTCCTTTTCCGCTTTTTCCAAACGGAATTCATATTCCAGCGATTCCTGCTCTTGGCGCAACTTGCGTTCAATAGCGTCCTTTATCGTAGGCGGAAGGGTCACGTCACGCACCAAGATTTCGTTTAATTGGACATATTGTTTGTCTAAAATCTTTTTTGTTTCCTCATAAATCTCTTCCTGTATGGCATCACGCTTACTGCTGTAGAGCTGCTCAGGGGTATATCTTCCCACCACACTTCGCGCCGCACTGCGAATGGCGGGCTGGATTACCCGTTGTAGATAGTCTTCCCCTTTTTCCTGGTGAAGCTTTGCCACATCTTTATAAATGGGCTGGTACCAAGCTGAAGCATCAAGTTTTATCTCGAGCCCGTTTGAGGAAAGCACCTGCATTTTTTCACTGAGTTCCTGTTGGCGAACTTCATAAATAAATACTTTGTTCCAAGGTGCTATAATGTGAAAACCTTCGCCCAAGGGTGGCTTATCGGTTACTACACCATTGCCGAAGGTCTGGTACAAGACTCCTGCGTGCCCGGCTTTGATGGTCACCGATGCCTTGGCAACTAAAATGATGAGCAGGATTATTCCTATAATGATTGGTATGGTAAGCTTCGGTAATTTTTCCATGATATTGTATTGTTTAGGTTGTGAAATGATTTTTTAAATAAGGCCGTTATATTTTCTGATAAACCATTCTGCGGCAAGGGCTGTCACTATAATGATAAGAAGATATTTCCAATCGATCAAAGGTACTGTTTTTATTTGGCTTCGCTGAATGTTACGGTAGTTATCGTCGCTCACCAGACTTTCAATTAGAGCGTCGGCCTGGTCCACCAAAAAAGCCTCTCCACCCGTTTTCTGTGCCACCCTGCTTAATTTTGCCACATCGGCATTTAGGAATTGCTGTTCCACGTTGAAATCGAGAATGGTAAATTTGCCACTGCGGAAAACCTCGTTATTGGCGGCAGCAACGGTAAAGCTGTATTCGCCCGCCGGCAAGCTGTTGAGATCGACCTCGTAATAATTGTTGCGCAACAGCATAGGGAAAACGGTCTGTTTATTGGTTTCCATATTTTTCACGGTAATGTTGAGCGTGGCCCGATTGTCAAAAACATAATTCTTGTCAAAATACTGCGCCGATATTTTTATGGGAGAATTGTTGTAATAAAAAGTCTCGAAGGAAACCTCCAGCCTACTCCGCCGCTTGTTGGAAGCCAGATATTGTACAATATTGCCCATAAAATCATCAAACTCCTGAAAGCTACCAGTATCCAAAAAACTTCTGGCCCGCCATCGCCACAGCCCCTCCCCGTCCCAAATGGCGTGGCGCCTGCCGTCAATTTCGGAAGTTGCCAGCAGGGCATTGCCATTTTCCATGCCTTGCACGGTTTGCAGCAATAACATTTCATGCGGCACGGTAATACTAAGGCTGCCAAAACCCGTATGCAGGGGCGGCAAGTTGCCAAAGCTCAGATCATGGGCGGCAAAGGCCCCATAATTGGTGTTCAGTTTGGCCTGTACCTCCTCCGTTTCATTGGAGCTTTCTTTTTGGAAAAAACCTTGGGCGCCGTTCAAAAAATGCCAATCGGTTTGTTCTCCCGAAAAAATCCAAACATTCTTGCCCAATCTCTCAATTTCCGAAAAAACAGAAGCAAAGTTCCGGTTGGGCTGATAGAGGATTACCAATTGATAGTCATTCAACAATGGCACGGCCTCTGACGGCTTTTTAAAGGTGATGGACCGCTGCTGGTTGGAAGTAATTGATTTTTTAAGCGCCCCCAGATCAGGATGTACCAGCTGGCTCACCACCAGTACGTGGGTGGCCTGGTCCATGACTTCAACGGCAAAGTGCTTGCTGTTGTTAGCCGTGTTTTTCTCATCGGCCAGAGGCACGATCAACGCTCGGTATTTCTGTAAGCCGACGCTCTGGGCAGGAAGCGTAAAATTGATTGTCTGGGAAGTCTGGTTTTCCGAAAAGGCAACCTCCGTGCGGTACACAATGCCAGCCCCCTGAGTAACCTGAAACTCAGTAGTTATGGCCTGGGTGCCACTATAGGTGAGGATGACCTCCACCGGAAAACGATTTTTCAGAAAAGCATAGCGGTTGCTGTTCAATTGTTCAATCCGAAGATCGGTGTACTTGGTTGAATCGCCCAGGATTACGGGAAAGATCTTGTTTTTGAACCCGGCCAGGGAAAATTCATAATCGTTGCCCAAGGTTTGGTTGCCATCGGTTATCAAAACGGTAGGGGCGGTTTCGCCATTAAACAATCCGTTGGCAGCTGTAAGGGCCTGTGCGATATTGGTATTTTTCTGGTTGAATAAAAGGGAATCGCCGGGCCTGAAATCGCTTCCGAAGGAATAGTAATAAACATCAAATTTGTCGGTCAAGCGGGTGTTCCCTTTTATCTTTTGAAGCACCTCCAAAGCATTTTCCGTTTGGCCCAATTCATTGACCGAAGCGGAATTGTCAATAAGCACCGGTAGTTTGGGCTTTTCCAAAAAATAGGTTTTGTTTTTCAGCTTTGGATTGATGACCAAAAGGAGAAGCGAAAACACGGTAACGAACCGAAGGGTGCCAAATATCCAGCGCAGGCCTGTTCGCTGGCGTGACTTATAGCCATACATAAAAACCGCCAGAGCAATGGCTACCACTCCGGCGATGACAATATAAAATACGGTTTCTGTGGTCACTAAAGTGGTTTCAGGTTTTAAATTTCAGGATGTACCGCAGGCTTCTCCCTTAAGGCAGATTCTGGGATTTCCGAAGCACTTCCAACTGGTTCTGAGCACGGGTCAACAATTTATGTAAGCATTCCACCATCTACATTCAACACTTGCCCTGTGACGTAGGCCGAAAGGCTACTTGCCAGAAAAACACAGGCGTTTGCGATATCTTCCGGTGTGCCTCCTCGCTTAAGCGGAATGGCGTTGCGCCAACCTTGCACGGTGGCTTCATCCAGTTTTCCGGTCATTTCGGTCTCGATAAATCCGGGGGCAATGGCATTGCATCTGATATTGCGCGAACCCAGCTCGAGGGCAACAGATTTGGTAAAACCAATAATACCAGCCTTTGAGGCGGCATAATTGGCTTGGCCGGCATTGCCCTTTACCCCCACAACAGAGCTCATATTGATGATGGAACCGGAGCGCTGCTTGAGCATGGCGCGCTGTACCGCCTTGGTCATATTAAAAACAGATTTCAGGTTTACCTCTATCACCTTGTCAAAGTCATCTTCTGATATCCGCATGAGCAGATTGTCTTTGGTAATCCCGGCATTGTTGACTAGAATGTCGATACTCCCAAATTCCTTGAGTACCTCTTCCGCCAGTTCCTGCGCTTCTTGATAGGAGGCGGCATCACTTTTATAGGCTTTGGCCTTAACCCCGGTTTTTGAAACCTTGTCTGCCAGGGCACGGGCCGCTTCTTCCGAAGAGCTATAGGTAAATGCCACGTGGGCACCGTGCTGGGCAAAGGTTTCTACAATGCCGCTACCTATGCCACGGCTGCCACCGGTGATGATTGCTGTTTTTCCTTCAAGTAATTTCATATGTCTGTTCGGGTTTTGAGGTTGGTAGAAAATATAGTAAAATCGTAAAAAAACTTGTAGTTGCTACTTATTTGTCAAATATAACAAAAGCTTATGGCTTTGCACCAAAAAAAATGCCCTTAGCAATCAAGGGCATTTCATAGTGATTATTATTTTTTTGATTGGATTTAGTGAGAATCGTTGATTATGAAGAATAGGCTTCCTTCAACTTTCCTTTTTCATCCAACCAGCCGGGAAGCGCGATAAGTTTTTCGCGCGAGCCTTTAATGGGCAAAGCCACAACCTTGTTATATCTTTTCTGAAGACTGTACACGGCACTCCGAAGCGAAACCCGGGTTTCTCCAAAACTCTTTGGGTCGAGCTTCATGGTAACGATGGCGTGGTTGGTAAGCTCATCTAGGGTGAGGGCCCGGTTTACGCTACGCAGTCGTGAAAGCACAAATTTTCCCCATACCGATTTTCGGCCCCGTTTCCCCTTTCTTTTTTTGGTTTTCTTTTTTGGCTTTGGGTCTGGGATAGGGGCAGCAGATTTAATCTGTGTTTCCATTTCCGGCACTTCAATTTCCAGGGAAATGTCAGACAGCTCGTCCAAGACCGATTTCAATTCCTGCAGCCGGGCAGCAGTTTCATTATACTGCCGCTGATAGTCCAACTTTATCTGCCGTAGCGTTTCGATGGGGAGTTTCATAAAAATTGGTTTTTATTATGGCTATGGTGGCTTAGCCAAGGACCTGGGCCACCTTTTTTCCTATTTCCGCAGGGGAATCGACAACGTGGATGCCGCATTCCCGCATTACTTTTTTCTTGGCCTGGGCCGTGTCGTCACTTCCGCCTACAATGGCGCCCGCGTGGCCCATGGTACGGCCGGCCGGGGCTGTTTCACCGGCAATAAAGCCAATGACGGGCTTTTTTATTCCGCTTTCCTTATACCATTTGGCAGCATCAATTTCCAGTTGCCCTCCAATTTCACCGATCATCACTACGGCCTGGCTATCTTCATCTTTAATGAGCATTTCCAAGGCTTCCTTTGTAGTGGTACCTATAATGGGGTCGCCACCAATGCCGATAGCTGTGGTGATGCCCAAATTCTGTTTTACCACCTGGTCTGCCGCTTCATACGTTAGGGTTCCAGATTTTGAGACAATGCCTACACTTCCTTTTTTAAAGACAAAGCCGGGCATAATTCCCACCTTGGCCTCCCCAGGGGTAATTACACCGGGACAGTTGGGCCCAATAAGCCTGCAATCTCTATCTTTAATGTAGTTTGAGGCGGTGATCATATCCTTTACGGGAATGCCTTCGGTAATGGTAATGATAACTTTGATACCCGCATCGGCCGCTTCCATAATGGCATCGGCAGCAAAGGCTGGTGGAACGAAAATGATAGTAGTATCGGCGCCGGTTTCTTTTACGGCTTCGGCTACAGTGTTGAATACCGGCCTGTCCAAATGTTTCTGGCCTCCTTTTCCTGGGGTGACTCCTCCTACCACATTGGTGCCGTAATCAATCATTTGTTCGGCGTGAAAGGTACCTTCACTTCCCGTAAACCCTTGTACAATTATTTTTGAATCTTTATTTACTAAAACGCTCATTTTAAGGTGTTTTCTAAGTGTTATTTATAATTTTTATTTAAGCAAATACATTGCTATCCCGCCAGGGGATGGGCAAAGATACGTTTTTATATTGCACTGAAGAGGAATTACACCTTCACCCTATGATAGCTTTCGGTGGTATCATCCTTATCGGTCACGGGCTGGCTTACTTGATAGCCCCTATAAATTTTTCCGTCCTTTACCTCCCATATCGCAATAAAATGGGCTATGCCCAATTCCTCATCGGGATTTTCCATGGTCCTGATGTAATATTTGTACCTAATGGTAACATGGGGGCCGTCGGCCAAAAGATGGCTTACCTCAATGCGAAGGTCGTTGTAAGATCGGCGCACCTCGTCAAAGAAGTTCACAATATCATCATAATGCATTATGGAAAGGCCGTCGGCACTGTTCCAGATGAGGACCAGTTCCGGATGGAAGAAACGCTCCAAAACGGTATCGTCCTTGAGGATGTCAGACCGGTAAAAATCTCTTACTATTTCTTTTGCTTTTGTACTCATGGTAATTTGTCCAATTTTTCTATGATGTCTGGAATGAGCTTAATGGAAGCCAGTTCCTTGTACTTTTTTCTGAATTCATCTGCCGGGGTTCCGAAATACGCCTTGTTGCCGGGCAAAGATTTGCTTACCCCACTCTGAGCCGAGATGATGGCTTTTTTGCCGATGGTAATGCCGCTGGTAATACCTACCTGGCCCCAAATGGTCACAAAATCTTCTATGAGCACGCAGCCGGCAATGCCTACTTGGGAAGCTATCAAACATCGTTTCCCAATCACCGTGTCATGGCCCACGTGCACCTGGTTGTCTAGTTTGGAACCTTCACCTATGGTAGTTGATGAGGTCACCCCCCTATCAATGGTGCAAAGAGCCCCGAGATCAACGTGGTCTTCAACTACCACATTGCCTCCGCTAAGGAGTTTGTCAAATTGCTCGGGCCTGTTTTTATAATAAAAGGCATCACTGCCCAATACAGATCCGGCATGAATCGTCACGTGGTCACCAATTACGGTGTTGTCATAAATGCTCACATTGGAATGGATAAGGCAATTTCTGCCAATTTTCACATTGTTGCCTACAAAAACATTGGGCTGGATGACGGTTCCCTCTCCTATCTCGGCGGTGTCTGAGATATTGCTGTCTGCCCTTTTGAATGGATTAAAATAACGGATAAGCTTATTGAAATCGCGAAAGGGATCATCAGAAACCAAGAGGGCTTTACCCCGCGGGCAATCAACCTTCTTGTTGATCAGGATGATGGTGGCCTGCGATTGCAGGGCCTTGTCATAATATTTAGGATGGTCAACAAATACGATATCCCCGGGCTGCACCACGTGTATTTCATTCATTCCATATACGGGAAAACCAGGCTCGCCCACATAATCTGCGCCAATTATGAGGGCAATGTTCTCAAGTGTCTGTGGAGGATTGAATTTCACGAGGAAATATTTTGAGTTAAGGGATTATCAATTGATCATTTTTTTTAGCCTTCACTGGCAATATGGAAGGCTTAAGATGCAAGCATTATTCCTTGATTCGTTCCTGGTACTGTCCTTTTTCGGTATCAATACGTATTTTGTCGCCTTCGTTTATAAAAAGCGGCACATTGATCTCTGCCCCGGTCTCAACGATGGCGGGCTTTGTGGCATTGGTGGCGGTATTTCCCTTCACTCCCGGCTCGGTTGAAGTAACTTCAAGCACAACGTGGGCCGGCATTTCAACAGAAAGGGGGGCATTGTCCTCTGTATTGATGAGTACGGTAACTATTTCGCCTTCCTTCATCAATTCTGGCGTATCCAGAATTTCCTTCATCAACCGGATCTGTGAATAATCATCGGTATTCATAAAATGGTACATGTCGCCCTCGTTGTACAGATATTGGAATTTTTGGGTCTCTACCCGTACGTCGTCAATCCGGTGGCCTGCTGTAAAGGTATTGTCCAGTACTTTTCCGGTAGTAAGGCTTTTCAATTTTGTACGGACAAAGGCGGGGCCCTTGCCGGGTTTCACGTGGAGAAACTCAATGATTTTGTAAATATCGTTGTTGTGGCGGATGCACAGTCCTTTTCTTATATCTGATGATGTTGCCATTGTGGATTGAATTGATTTTTTTTTAATGATTTAACTTGCGTTGAAATAACCTTTCATAATACCGCGTTTGGAGTTTTTGATAAAGAGCAGGATCTCGTCCCGTTCTGGAGTGGCCTCCATTTCGGCTTCAATAATTTCGGTAGCTTGGGTGGTGTTATAATTTTTTTGGTACAGCAAT
Organism: uncultured Aequorivita sp.; assembly: GCA_964431895.1. Lineage (GTDB taxonomy): Bacteria > Bacteroidota > Bacteroidia > Flavobacteriales > Flavobacteriaceae > Aequorivita. The sequence goes on along the minus strand of CAYSLM010000079.1, from coordinate 3,043 downwards.
CTGTATATATTCTGTATTTCCGTAATTTTTTCGGAAGAAAACCCGCGACGCCGCAATCCTATGGAATTGATACCTACATAACTCAGCGGTTCCCGTGCGGCCTTGACGTAGGGTGGAACGTCTTTCCGTACCAGTGAGCCTCCCGTTACGAAAGCGTGGTTGCCAATCATACAAAACTGGTGTACGGCCGTCATCCCAGCCAAAACCACATAATCGCCTACCGTAATGTGGCCGGCCAAGGTACTGTTATTGCTAAATATGCAGTTATCGCCCACGATGCAGTCGTGCGCAATGTGGCAGTAGGCCATAATCCAGCAATTCTTGCCCACAACGGTCTTGCCACGGTCTATGGTACCGCGATTTATGGTTACATACTCCCTGATAGTGGTGCCATCGCCAATTTCGGCGGTAGTTTCTTCATCTTTAAATTTAAGGTCCTGCGGGATTGCGGAAATTACCGCACCCGGAAAGATGTTGCAATTTTTGCCAATTCGTGCCCCTTCCATAATGGTGACGTTGCTGCCAATCCAGGTGCCTTCGCCAATGACCACATTGTTGTGGATGGTCGTAAAGGGTTCTATTACAACATTTTTAGCAATTTTGGCGCCCGGATGGACGTATGCAAGTGGTTGATTCATTTAAATATTTTTTGTTTTTACCATTTGGGCCATCAACTCGGCTTCGGTAACTAATTTATTGTTGGCATAAGCATTGCCGCTCATATGCACGATGCCCCGACGAATGGGCGATATGAGCTCCAATTTGAAAATAAGGGTATCACCGGGATTTACCTGCTGTTTAAATTTCACATTGTTGATCTTCATAAAGTAGGTAAGATAATTCTCAGGATCGGGTACGGTGCTCAGGGCGAGTATACCACCTGTCTGGGCCATAGCCTCAACAATTAGAACGCCGGGCATCACCGGGGCACCCGGAAAATGGCCTACAAAAAAAGGCTCGTTCATGGTGACGTTTTTGAGTCCGACCACCGAAGTCTCTGTCATTTCCATGATTTTATCTACCAGCAGAAAAGGAGGCCTGTGCGGAAGCATGGCCATAATTTCATTTACATCCTTTACGGGCTGCTGGTTGATATCAAATTTTGGAATGTTGTTTCGGGCCTCGAGCTTTATTATTTTGGAGAGTTTCTTGGCAAACTGCGTATTTACGTGATGCCCAGGCTTATTTGCAATTACCTTTCCGCGGATGCGTGTTCCTACCAAGGCCAAATCGCCTATCACGTCAAGCAGTTTGTGGCGTGCCGCTTCATTGGGGTAATGGAGGGTAAGGTTATCGAGAATGCCATTGGGTTTAACCGATATGGTATCTTTTCCGAAAACCGTACGCAATTTTTCCATGGTACTGGGCGATAGTTCCTTGTCAACATACACTATGGCGTTGTTAAGGTCGCCGCCTTTGATAAGTCCATTTTCCAACAACATTTCTATCTCATGCAGAAAACTGAAGGTCCGGGCATTGGCAATTTCATCCTTAAACTGCGAAATGCTCTTGAGGGAAGCGTTTTGGGTGCCAAGTACTTTGGTCCCGAAATCAACCATGGTAGTTACCTGATACTCTTCTGCCGGCATGACGATGATCTCGCTTCCGGTTTCGGGGTCTTGGTAAGAGATTACTTCCTTTACCACATATTCCTCCCGGGGTGCCTCTTGGGCCACTACCCCAGCCTTTTCAAGGGCCTCTACAAAATATTTGGCCGAACCGTCCATAATAGGTGGTTCAGAAGCGTTGAGCTCCATAATGCAGTTGTCAATTTCAAGGCCAACGAGAGCTGACAGCACATGTTCTGAGGTCTGTATTTTAACCCCGTTTTTCTCGAGATTGGTACCCCGCTGGGTATTTACCACTAGATTGGCATCTGCCTGTACCTCGGGCTTGCCCTCAAGGTCTATCCGCACAAAGGAATAGCCATGGTTTTCGGGCGCCGGCTTAAAGGTTATGGTTACTTCCTTGCCGGTGTGCAGGCCCACTCCCGTTAAGGATATTTCCCTGCCAATGGTGCGCTGTTTTACCACACTGTTATTCATTATCGAGTTTTTTTTCAACCGTATTGAGCCTTTCCATTATCTTGGGAAGGTTTTTGAAATATACATAACTTTTATTGAAATCGGCATACCCAAGGGCGGGAGAGCCCTGTAAGGTTTCATTGTCCTTTACATTGCGGCCAATGCCGCTCTGTGCCTGTATTTTCACATTGTCGCCAATGATAATATGGCCGGCAATGCCAACTTGGCCGCCTATCACACAATTTTTTCCAATCTTAGTGGAGCCCGCCACCCCCGTTTGGGCGGCAATCACCGTGTTTTCGCCAATGGTGACGTTGTGCGCTATCTGTATCTGGTTGTCGAGCTTTACACCTTTTTTGATCAAGGTTGAGCCCAGGGTGGCCCGATCAATGGTGGTGCCCGGCCCTATATCAACATTATCTTCCAAAATTACGTTGCCGGTCTGGGGCACTTTATGATATTCGTTTTTTTCGTTGGGAGTAAATCCAAAACCATCTGCGCCAAGCACTACTCCGCTATTGATAACGCATGAGCTGCCCACGACCGTTTCCGAATACAGCTTGGCCCCGGTAAAGATGACCGTGCCATCGCCTATGGTAACGTTGTCACCAATATATACATTTGGATAAATTTTTACGTTATCGCCTATCCTGACATTTTCGCCCAGATATGAAAAGGCGCCAAGATAAAGGTCAGTTCCATATTTGGCGCTCTCGGAAATAAAGACAGGGTTCTCAATACCCTTTTTGTTCATCTTTACCTGGTTGTAATATTCCAGCAATTGGGAGAAGGCCTTGTAAGCGTTCTCCACCCTAATGAGCGTGGTATTGAGTTTATCTGAAGCCACAAAATCATGGTTCACAATAGTTACCGACGCCTGGGTAGAATAAATAAAGTGGGTATATTTTGGATTGGCCAAAAAGGTAAGGCTGCCTTCGCTCCCCTCCTCTATCTTAGCGAGCTTTGAGACCTCAGCTTCCTCGTCGCCCTCCACGGTCCCGTTTAGTATTCCTGCTATT
>CAYSLM010000078.1:0-12914 GCA_964431895.1 uncultured Aequorivita sp. | reverse complement strand
TTGATCAAATATCCGGAAGTATGAGAAACTCCGTGCTTTTTTTGGTAGTGTTTTTTGCGGCCGGGGTGATTTTATTGATAAGAGTACCGAGAAATAAATATGTTTAAACAATTTTTATTTAAGTTTGCGTTTAATACCTACTTAACAACTTTTTAACTTATGAGAAGAAGATACATTCTGCAAGGTTTGCTGTTGGCTTTTGTTGCCTTTCAATTTACCTCCTGTGAAAACGAGCCCCTTACCGGCACCTTTCAGCAAGAAGAGGAAACCAATACGCCTGAGGAAGGCCAATTTATTGCGACGATAGAAGGCGCCCAATTTGTAGCCACAACGGTTTCGGCAGTAATGACTCCCGATAATAAGTTGACCGTTTCCGGTGAAAAGCCCAATGGAGAGAGGATTACCCTAATGGTGATGGATGCGGCAGAGGGCAACTTCAATATTACCAACGGCTATACCAATCCCAATTACGGTAGCTATGGCGATCCTTCCGGCAATAATATCTTCCCGTATAAATCTGTTGATACCCTTGGCGGAGTGGGGCAATTGATTATTACTGAAATTGACACGGCCAATAAAACGGTCTCGGGCACCTTCGGTTTTACCGGGGCCCGGCTAAAGCGCGATGGCGATGGCAATGTAATACTCGATAACCAGGGAACGCCCATTGTTGAGACCACCGCCATTACCAATGGTGCCTTTGAGGCCATAACCTATATAATAGACGAAACTGGCGGGGGCAATGAAGATCCTGAAAATGAATTTTTTGCCAAGGTGGACGGCCAAGATTTTATGGCTGATAATATAACCGTTACCGAGCCCATGGTAGGCAATGTGCATATGATAAAGGTAGAAGCTACCGATGCCCAAGGTGCTTTGATTCGGCTAGATATTCCCCGGTTTTTGGGCGAAGGTACTTTTGATATGGTAAACCTGTCCGACGGTACACAACTCATTGGGGTGTACAATGCAGGTGGAGGAGGTGAGAACCTCACCTCAAACCCGGGCACTATAACCATCAGTGAATTTAATCTTGAGACGGGTGTTTTAAAGGCTACCTTTCAGTTTACCGCCACCGATCCGCTGAACCAGGAACCCGATGTGGTGGAAATTACCGAAGGCAACTTTACGGTTTTCTTTGAAGGCGTGCCAGGGGCAAACAATGCCTTTTTTGCCAATATTGACGGGGCGCCCTATGAGCCCGAAGGCATTACGGTGGAAACCGAAATAGTAAACCAATATCCGCGGCTTATAATTACAACCACCAGGGGAGATGAAAAAATGGTTCTTTCGCTTCCCTTGACCGTTTCCGAAGATACTTATGAAATGGGAACGGAAGTAACCGTTGGGGACGAAATAGTCGCTACCTACACTCCAGAGGTTGGCACCTCAATCACCTATGTATCAGACCCAGGCAGCCTAGTTATTACCGGATACGATCTGGATGCAGGAACTATTGAAGGCATCTTCAACTTCACGGCACGTGATGCAACCTCACAGGATCCGACAATTTACCAGATTACCGCTGGCGAATTCTTTATCGTGCTTCCCTAAAGGAAATCATGCAATAGATCACACCGTTTCCGGAGCAATCCAGGAGCGGTTTTTTTATGCAATTATCCATTTCAGCCAAAAAAAGCCCTGGTTGGTATTATGGGCCCTTTTAAGGCTTCAGTTCCTATAGTGGCACAACTCTTGAAATATAGAAGCATGAACACTGTGAAGCCTATGGCTTTCAGGGTTCTTTAATAAATAAAGTAGAATTTTTAAATGAACGAGTACATTATGTGCGTCCTTGGCGTGACATAATGTCTTTATAACATATATGGACAATTCAAAATTTACATCATTAGACAAGTTGTCATTTCAGGATATTAATGAAGACGCGGAATTTATCCCGTTAATGTCTGCCGAAGATGAAGATGCGATGCACAGGGAGGGCCTTCCCGAAATACTGCCTATCCTTCCGTTGCGCAATACCGTTCTGTTTCCCGGGGTAGTCATTCCCATAACCGCCGGCCGCGACAAATCTATCAAGCTCATCAATGAAACCAACAAAGGGAACAAGGTGATAGGCGTGGTTTCGCAGAAGGACGAATTTGAGGAAGAGCCGGGAATGGAAGATATCAACAGGATAGGTACGGTAGCGCAGATACTGCGGGTGCTGAAAATGCCCGATGGCAATACCACGGTTATCATCCAGGGCAAAAAAAGATTTGAGCTGGACGAGATAATAACTACTTCACCGTACATGACGGCCCGCATCAGCGAGGTGGCCGAGACCCGTCCGGAAAAGGAAAGCGCCGAGTTTAATGCCATTATTGATTCAATAAAGGAAATGGCCCTGCAGATTATAAAGCAGAGCCCCAACATCCCTTCGGAAGCGGCCTTTGCAATTAAAAATATTGAGAGCTCCAGTTTTTTGGTAAACTTTGTTTCTTCCAACCTAAACATTGAGGTCAAGGAAAAACAGGCCCTGCTCGAAATAAACAACCTAAAGGATCGTGCCCTGGAAACCTTGAGGTATATGAATATGGAGATCCAGAAACTTTCGCTCCGCAACGATATTCAGAGCAAGGTACAGAGCGACATCAACCAGCAGCAACGAGAATATTTTCTCCAACAGCAGATGAAGACCATCCAGGAAGAACTGGGCGGCTCAACCATGGAAGAGGAAATTGAGGAAATGCGTGAGCGGGCGAATAAAAAGAAATGGAGCAAGGAGGTAGCAAAACATTTTGACAAAGAGCTTTCCAAAATGCAGCGTATGAACCCGCAGGTAGCTGAATACAGCATTCAGCGCAATTACCTTGACCTGCTTCTTGACCTTCCTTGGAACAAGTACAGCAAGGACAAGTTTGACCTAAAGCGGGCCAGAAAAATCCTAGATCGCGATCATTATGGCCTTGATGATGTAAAAAAACGAATCATAGAATACTTGGCCGTATTGAAACTGCGGAATGATATGAAGTCGCCCATTTTATGCCTATATGGTCCTCCAGGTGTGGGAAAAACTTCCCTTGGAAAATCCATTGCCGAGGCCTTAGGCCGTAAATATGTGCGTATGAGCCTTGGGGGTCTCCGGGATGAAGCCGAGATCCGCGGACACCGAAAAACCTATATAGGAGCCATGCCGGGCCGGATTATCCAAAGTATAAAAAAGGCCGAAACCAGCAATCCCGTTTTCGTATTGGATGAGATTGATAAAATTTCCTCCGGCAACCAGGGCGATCCTTCCTCGGCCATGCTCGAGGTCCTGGATCCAGAGCAAAACAATGCCTTTTACGATAACTTTTTGGAACTGGGTTATGATCTTTCCAAGGTTATGTTTATTGCCACCTCAAACAGTTTGAGCACCATACAACCTGCCCTTCGGGATAGGATGGAAATAATAAACGTAACCGGCTATACCGTAGAGGAAAAGGTAGAGATTGCCAAGCGGCATTTGCTTCCCAAACAATTGAAGGAGCACGGGCTGGACAAAACCAACCTAAAAATAGGCAGACCCCAGCTCGAAAAAATTGTGGAGGGCTATACCCGAGAAAGCGGTGTGCGTGGCCTTGAAAAACAGATAGCCAAAATGGTGCGCTACGCCGCCGTAAAGATTGCCACCGAGGAAGAATATGATGTGAAGGTCACCAATGATATTATCATAGAAGTCTTGGGTGCCCCAAAAATGGAACGCGACAAATATGAAAACAATGAAGTGGCCGGGGTGGTCACGGGGCTTGCCTGGACCAAAGTGGGTGGTGATATCCTCTTTATAGAATCGGCACTTTCAAAGGGCAAGGGCAACCTGAATATGACAGGTAACCTCGGAAAGGTTATGAAGGAATCGGCTACTATCGCGCTTGAGTACATCAAGTCCAACGCCAGGGAACTGGGCATAGATCCTGATGTTTTTGACAAGTACAATGTCCATATCCACGTGCCCGAAGGGGCCACGCCCAAGGATGGCCCAAGCGCCGGAATCACTATGCTCACTTCGCTTGTCTCTTTGTTTACCCAGCGCAAAGTAAAGAAATCCATAGCCATGACCGGCGAGATCACGTTGCGCGGAAAAGTTCTGCCTGTGGGCGGAATCAAGGAAAAGATCTTGGCTGCAAAAAGGGCCCGTATCAAGGAAATCCTGCTTTGTGAGGACAATAGGCGCGATGTGGAGGAAATCAAGCCGGAATATCTCAAAGGTCTGAAATTCCATTATGTAAAAGATATGGGAGATGTGCTGAACCTGGCCCTTACCAAAGAAAAGGTCAAAAATCCCAAAAAACTTTAACCCATTGCCAGGTTTTACCCAAGGATTCTTAGGTATAACCTGGCTTTAATCTCCCGCGTTTTGTTTCCTTTGCAAAAATAAATTATACTTGCATTCGTTTAGGTTTTAGTTACGGTAACACGCGTCCATGGTCCACAAGGCATTCTTAATTGTTTCCCTTCTTTTATCACAGCTTTTATTGGCGCAGATAGGGGGCAGGGCCACCTACCAGTTTTTAAACCTTCCCAATAGCCCCCGTATGGCGGCCTTGGGCGGCAAGGTAGTTACCAACTATGACTACGATCCTACCCAGGCGCTCTTCAATCCTGCCAGTATAAATCCGGCGATGGACAACCAGCTTTCCTTAAACTACACCAACTACATTGGCGATGTAAATTATGGGACTGCCTCGTATGCCTACCTTTGGGACCGACGGACACAAGTGTTGCACGCCGGCGTTACCTATATCAATTACGGAAAGTTTGATGGTTATGACGAAACAGGCAATCCCACCAGCAGTTTTAGTGGCGGGGAGGTAGCACTATCATTGGGACACGCGAGAAATATTGCCTTTACCGATTTTTATGTGGGCCTAAATGTAAAACTTATTTCTTCCAAACTTGAAAATTACTCTTCCTTTGGAGGAGCCCTGGACATAGGCATCATGTACGTTTATGATGACTGGGATCTTCAGATTACCGGAGTGGCCAGGAATTTGGGAACCCAGTTTACGCCCTATCATGAGGAGTATGAGCCGCTGCCTTTTGAACTTATTTTCGGAATTTCGCAAACCCTGCAGAACATTCCCGTGCGCTGGCACTTTACCATGGAGAACATGCAGCAGTGGAAAATTGCCTTCTCAAACCCCGCCCGGGAAGAGACCGATCTGGAGGGAAACACCAAAAAAGAAAAGATCACCTTTGTAAACCATGCCTTCCGGCATATGATTGCTGGGATAGAGCTATTTCCGGAAAGCGGTTTCAATATTCGCCTGGGATACAATTTCAGGCGCGGCGAGGAACTTCGTATTGTTGAAAAACGGGCCTTTGCCGGCCTGAGCGCTGGGTTTTCTATCAAGCTGAACAAATTGCGGCTCAGCTATTCCTATTCCAAATACAGTACGGCGGCCTCGGCGAGTTTTTTTGGTCTAAATGTAGATTTACAATAAAAACCAGCCCACGAAGGGTGGGCTTCTATATGAGAAAAATTACCATAGCCATTGACGGATATTCATCTACGGGAAAAAGCACCGTGGCCAAACAACTGGCGGATTATTTGGGATATGTTTATGTAGATAGCGGGGCCATGTACCGCGCCGTTACCCTTTATGCCATGCGCAACGGCATGATAGACGACCACCATTTTGACATTCCTGGGCTAAAGGCTGCCCTATCTGACATTTACTTAGAATTTAAAAAGGATCCAACCTGGGAAAAGGCACATATTTTTCTGAATGGAACAGATGTAGAGCACGATATTCGGAACCTCCACGTTTCAGAATTTGTGAGCCCCGTGGCCGCCATTCCAGAAGTAAGGGCAAAGCTGGTGGCACAGCAGCAGCAGATGGGACAGGAAAAAGGTGTGGTAATGGACGGCCGTGATATTGCAACCGTTGTTTTTCCCGATGCCGAGCTCAAGATTTTCATGAATGCCTCTGCCCAGAAACGGGCCCAACGCCGTTATGAGGAATTGCTGGCCAGGGGAGAGGATATCCAATTTGAGCATGTATTGGAAAATATCCGCGAAAGGGACCATATTGATACGAATAGGAAAGATTCCCCTCTTCGGAAAGCTACAGGCGCCATCGAGATTGACAATTCAGAAATGAACTTGGAAGACCAATTTCACGTAGTATTGCAACTGGCCAAAGACCGGATTGCCGGAAGGGTTTAAAAAATATTTCTTCGGGGCATCCTATTCCAAAAAACTTTTTTATTATTGGCTTTTCGCTTAAAATTCACAGAAATGGGCTTTTTTCAGGAGTTTAAAAATTTCGCGATCAAGGGCAACATGATCGATATGGCCGTGGGTATCATCATTGGTACGGCCTTTAACAATGTAGTGAGCACCATTGTAAAGAAAATCGTGATGCCGCCCCTTTCCCTTTTAACCGATGGGGTGAAGTTTTCGGATAAAAAATATATACTGCGCGAAGCCTCTGATACAGCCGAGGCTGTGGCTATTGGCTACGGGGAATTGCTCGAGGTACTGATAGATTTCTTCATTATTGCTTTTACCATCTTTGTGGTGATAAAGTTTATCAACCGCTTTAAGCGGAAATCGGAAAATCCGCAGGACAAGTCTGTGGAGACGCCCAAGGACATTCAGTTACTTTCCAATATTGAAAAATTGATGGAAGAGCAGGTTTCGCTATTAAAAAAGCAGAAAAATTAAGGAGTCACCTTGGTGGCCGTTGCCTGGCTGGTTTTTGTCTTTCCCACTTCGCTGAACTCGAAGGTATAGGTATTGCCTTGGGTTGCCAAAATTTTGATCAGGATTGCCTTTTTTTCGGCTTGGTTTTTAGGATGCAGTTTTTCCAACACATATTCGCAGTCATTTATCCAGCGGATGGAGGAGGTATCGCTCTTGCCTTCATAGAAATCAATCTCCAGAGAGTCGTTTCTTACAATAGTGGTCTGGAAGACGGCGGTGCCAGATAAAGCTTCAAATTCATAGGTGCCGGTCCTAAACCTGGCGCAATCCCTCTCCCGCTCATAACAATTGGTGAATAAGGGTAAAACCAATAAAATAGCCAGAAAACGCATCATTTGTTTTCTGGCAAATTTCCGAAAATAAGGGGAGATCTCCTCAATTATGGTACAATTTAAAGCTTCCGTCCTTGTAGAGGATGACGATTTTTTCAATATCGCCGTTTCTATGCTCTTTGGACCCAAAGTCTTCCCCAGATTTTTCCGGGCTTTCCGAGAATAGATCCAAGGTTTTTAGGGAGCATTCCGGTTTATCTTCTTTCTTTTTGGAAGATCCAGTATTTTCCTTCAGAGCAGGGAAACTACCTTTCCCGAATAGGAGCCAATCCATTTCCACTTCAGGAAATTCGCGTAGTATCTTTATCACAAATTCCAGACTGGGCTTATTCCTTCCGTTCACTAAATGGGAAATAGTGGAGCGGTTGAAATCCAAATTTTCGGCAAGCGCCGTGGCCGACAGATTATAATAATCCAAGATCTTCTGCAATCTTTCGGCAAATTTCTCGCTGTTTATCATTGTAACTATTTATCGGGTCACTTTCTTTTACAAATGTAACCTAATGTTTAGAGTTATACAAAAAAGGACTTCATAAACCAATAAAAACCCGCAACCATTACTTAATATAAAGCTATTTAAAACATTGGAAACAAATGGATAATGATTTAAATTAATAAAATTTTATTTTTTACCCAAGCCCGAATGATAAACAAGAAGATATTGTTTACAAATGTATCGAAAATCAAACTTTTTAAGTGTTTACTTCTGTAAACTTTTCCTTGTTTAATTTTGTAAACATTCTTTTTTATGGAAATAGCAGAACGTTATAAGGAGTATTATGAAATTCGGTTAGAGGGGCGGTACATAAATATGCAGCATATTTATCCTCTCCTAGATATGTATAAGCAGATTTATGATATAAGCATCCCCGGCCTGTCGGAACGCGGTCAGGATATTCCGCTTATTCGGGTGGGCAAAGGCAAAAAGAAGGTATTGGCTTGGTCGCAGATGCACGGCAACGAAACCACAACCACAAAGGCAATCTTCGATTTTTTGAAATTTATCAGTCAAACGCGTCAATACCAATCGCAAATCGATAAATTTCTACAGGCCCACACGCTATACATTTTCCCTTTATTAAATCCTGATGGCGCCCAAGGCTATTCCCGTGAGAATGCCAATGGGGTTGATCTAAATCGTGATGCCCAAGAATTGTCGCAGCGGGAGAGCAAATGCCTTCGCCAGGTTTTTGAGTCCATCAAGCCCCAGTTATGCCTTAATATGCATGACCAACGGTCTATTTATGGCCTGGCTACCGGAAAGTCGGCAACGGTCTCGTTTTTATCGCCCGCGGCCGATGGAAAAAGAAGTCTTACCGCCGCGCGCAAAGAAGCTATGCACCTTATAGGCAAGATGGATCAAACGCTGCAAAATTTTATTCCGGGCCAGATAGGGCGCTACGACGACAGTTATAATGAAGCTTGCGTAGGCGACACCTTCCAAAAAGCCGGGGTGCCTACCATTTTGTTTGAGGCGGGGCATTTTGACGGAGACTATGATCGCGAAAAAACCCGGGAATTTATATTTTACGCGCTGCTGTCATTATTTGGGCTGATTGAAAGTGACTTAACTCCCAAGGACCATAAAAGCTATTTTGATATCCCGGAAAATCTAAAAAACTATAACGATTTTATTCTGAGAAATGTGGGAGCGGAAAACGGTGGCCAATCTTTTTCTATAGCCATACAATATGAGGAAATGTTACGTAATGGAAAAATTGATTTTATTCCCAAAATATGTGAAATAGGCAATTTGGAAAACCGCTATGGCCATTTGGAAAAAGATGCCCACGGGAATGAAGTTTTAACAATTCCGCAAGATAATTTAACAGTTGGGGCGAATGTTTCGCAAATAATCGATAAAAATGATCAATCGATAATATATTTTCAATAATTCTGTTTCTTTTTATTTTAAAACTTTATAGTTTTGCCGAAAATTAAGTAAATAAAACAAGCCATGGCAAAATTTAAATTAGACGACACAGACCACAAAATTCTAGACCTTTTAATAGACAACACCCGTACCCCGTTTACCGATATAGCCAAGAAGTTGAATATTTCAGCTGGAACCGTACATGTTCGAGTGAAGAAAATGGAGGACGCCGGCATTATAACCGGATCTACCCTGCAGGTAGATTATAAAAAACTAGGCTATTCCTTTATCGCTTATGTTGGGGTTTTTATTTTTAAGACCTCCCAGACCCAATTTGTATTGGAGCGGATAAGCCATATTCCCTTTGTGACCGTGGCCCACGTGACCACTGGAAAATTCAACATCTTCTGTAAGATACGGGCCAGGGATACTGCCCACGCCAAGGACATCATTTATCAAATAGACGATATTGAAGGGGTGAGCCGTACCGAGACGATGATCTCTATGGAAGAGAGCATCAACGACAAGAAGAGGCTATTGCACTCCATTTTTAAGGACATTGAATAATCCTTGCCAAATTTATATTAAACCCTTGCCCGAAAGCGAGGGTTTTTTTTAACTTTCCACCAAAGCGCCCTTACGCCATATTGAAAGAGGTACAACCCATGAAATTCCTGAAACTTTTAAAGGATACATATTTGAGCTGGGACAAAAACGACCCCTGGGCCAAAAGCGCCATTATTGCATATTACGCTTTATTTTCCCTCCCATCACTTTTGATTATTACCGTGCACTTTGCGGGGGTGTTTTTTGGCAATGAGGCCGTGCAGGGCCGTATTACAAAGGAAATTGGCGGGTTGATAGGGAAGGGCAGTGCAGACCTTGTACAAACCATGATCATCAACTCTGCCTTAAAGGAAAGCTCGGTACTTTTTATCATTTTTGGGGTGGGAGTGCTCATCTTCGGTGCCACAGGCGTATTTTTTCAACTTCAGAAGGCACTGAACAACGTTTGGAGCGTCCGGGCCAAAAAAGATACTTTCCTCGATACGCTTAAACGGCGCGCTATTTCCTTCGGGATGGTACTTGTCATTGGCCTTTTGATGCTCATATCGCTGGTGTTGAGCACGGCCATTAACGCCCTTAGTGAGTTTTTCGGGAATTATTATGCCGAATTTTCGCCCCGGTTTATTGAAATCATAAACTTTATCATTTCACAACTGTTTATCACCGCCCTGTTTGCCGCCATCTTTACCATACTGCCCGATGTGAAGGTAAAGTGGAAGACCAACCTCATTGGCGCATTTATGACCTCCCTGCTTTTTTTGGCCGGAAAATATCTCATCGGTTTTTATTTTGCCCAGTCTGATCCCGCATCGGTCTATGGGGCCGCGGGCAGTGCGGTACTTGTTTTGATGTGGGTGTACTATACTTGCCTCATTCTTTTTTTCGGAGCCGAGTTTACCGTGAACTGGGCCTTGCACCGCAACATAAAAATAGAACCCACAGAAAACGCCACCATTTCATACGAACAGGAGATGAAGGAGCTGCGCGAATACAAACGCAAGGTAGAGGCCGATAAAAAAAAAGCCCAGGCTCTAAAGAATAACTAAGACTTGCCTTACTTTTTCTTTCCTTAACAAAGATTAGTAAAAGATTAATAGCCAATACTTGTAAAGCAAGGCTCTGGGTGTTAATATTACGGTGAACTGATTGTTTAACGAAAAAGAAAAAATATTATGGAAAAGAGAATTGCAATTTTGGCCACAGACGGATTTGAGGAATCTGAACTCAAGAAACCCATGGAGGCCATGAAAAACGAAGGCTTTACGGTAGATATCGTAAGTGAAAAAGACGGAAAAATAAAGTCATGGGCCGATGGAAACTGGAGTAGCGAATATACCGTGGACAAAACTCTCGACAACGCCACGGCTTCTTCCTATAACGCTTTGATGCTGCCAGGAGGCGTGATAAATCCCGACAAGCTGAGAAGAAATGAGAAGGCTCTTGATTTTGTAAAGCACTTCTTCGAACAGAAAAAACCCGTAGCGGCTATATGCCACGGCCCGCAGACCTTAATTTCTGCCGGCGTAGTAAAGGGTAGAAAAATGACCTCCTTTGCATCTATCAAAGACGATTTGATCAATGCCGGAGCCAATTGGGTAGATGAGGAAGTGGTGGTTGATGAAGGATTTGTCACAAGTAGAAATCCTGATGACATACCAGCCTTTAACTCCAAACTTATTGAGGAGATCAAGGAAGGCAAGCATGAAATGCAGCACGCCTAATCCATCTAAAACGTTTGAAAAATAAAAAAGAGGCCATCGCCTCTTTTTTTTTATGTCTGGTTAGTTGCTCTATTCTTCCTCGCCCATATCGCTCTTTTCGGGCATTTCACTAATGGGCTCATTAAAATCGGCATCGTCGTAATCATCCTCGTCAAAATTGGCCATGGTGGTCTCCAAACGGGAGCTTACCTTTACCAGATATACGGTATCATCGGTCCTTACCTCGACAGCCTCAACGGTTTCATTTTTGGCATTTTTAAAGGTGATCACGTGGTCATCGTCATAACCATCGGGATATTTTTCAACTAACAGGGAAAGTATCTCGGGAGTCAACTTTCTATAATCTACTATGATTCGCTTCATTCAAATTCAAACTTTTGATTCGTGGCCATAAAACTATCTAAAAATAAAGAACCTAAAAGTTTTTCGGTGAAAATTTTCAGAAATTTTTATAATAATCAAAGGCTTTGTAGATCAATTCATTGTCCACGATACAATCGATTTTGGGTTGCCCAAGGTCTCTCAAAAGAACAAACATCACCTGCCCGTTGCGGTTTTTCTTGTCGAAGATGAGCAGGTTTATGATTTGATCAATGTCTTCTTGGCTAAAGGAAACCTTTTTATATAGTCCGTGAACGGTTTTGGTAATATCATGGAGCCGTTGGGCCGGGAAGCCGAAAAGTTCAGCAGAAAGATAGGTGGCCAGCACCATACCAATGGCTACCGCCTCGCCATGGAGCAAAATCTTTCGGTTTGGTGCTTCCAAAAAATATGATTCAATGGCGTGGCCCAGGGTATGTCCATAATTCAGTGTTTTGCGAAGTCCTTCTTCGGTCGGGTCCTGGGTAACGATCGCGTGTTTTATTTTTATGGAATCCCAGATTTGGCCGTTCACTTCATCCAAGTTTCCAAAATCAGTGTTCACAATACGTTCCCAGCTGGAATGCCCGTCGATCAGAGCGTGTTTCAACATTTCCGCAAGCCCCGAAACTATATGTGGCCGCGGCAGGGTATTGAGGAATTCGGGATCTACAACCACCATCTCTGGAAGCTTTATTAGCCCAATCTGGTTTTTCGCACCATCGAGGTCTATACCGTTTTTGCCGCCGATAGAGGCATCTACCATCGCCAGTAGGGACGTGGGAATATTGATAAAAGCTAGCCCCCGTTTAAGGGTACTGGCCACAAAACCTCCCAGGTCAGAAACCACGCCGCCTCCCAGATTGATCACCAAACTTTTCCGATCGGCATTTTTCAGAGAAAGTTCTCTCCAGATATGGCCCGTTGTTTCAATGTTCTTAAATTGCTCGCCCGCGGGAAAGGCAACGACCTCTACATTTTTGAGGAAGGGTGCTTGTGCCAGCAGATAGGGCAAGCAGTGTTTTCGGGTGTTTTTGTCGGTTATTATAAATGTTTTTGAGGGCGAAAGTGCTTCGACACATTGGCCAAATACCTTCCAGGCCGCGGATTTAAAGTAAATACCGCCCATTTCAGGAGTTTTTCTTTTCATTAAATAATTGATTCAGGTCATATATCCAATGTTCAAATCTAACTATATTTGCACACTTTATTTATGGTTTTATGATTTCAAGTTCACTTTTTGACAATACCGAAGTTGCTTTTCGATTGAAGAGCGATTCCGAACTGGAGCGCGCCTACTTTCTTTTTAAGATGATTTCGAAAGAACCTTTGGTGCGTTCGCGTCCAGGCCTCACCGCCTTGGCATACAATGC
>CAYSLM010000077.1:0-13067 GCA_964431895.1 uncultured Aequorivita sp. | reverse complement strand
GAGATTGCCGGCCTTAAGGTAGAGCGTATTATCAACGAGCCTACTGCCGCTGCACTTGCCTACGGTCTTGACAAAAAGGGAACCGACCAAAAAGTAGTGGTATTCGACTTTGGTGGTGGTACGCACGACGTGAGTATCCTTGAATTGGGCGACGGCGTTTTTGAAGTATTGGCCACCGATGGTGATACCCACCTTGGCGGTGATGATGTGGACCAGAAAATAATCAACTGGTTGGCAGACGAATTCAAAAAAGAAGAAGATTTCGACTTGAAAAAAGACCCTATGGCACTTCAACGTTTGAAGGAAGCTGCTGAAAAGGCCAAGATTGAATTGTCTTCCTCAACCCAGACCGAAATCAACTTGCCATACATTACGGCTACGGCCAGTGGCCCAAAACACTTGGTTAAAACGTTGACCCGTGCCAAATTTGAGCAATTGATTGACGATTTGGTAAAAAGAACGATGAAGCCTTGCGAAACTGCGCTGAAAGCAGCCGGACTGAGCAAAAGCGATATAGACGAAGTAATCCTCGTGGGTGGTTCTACCCGTATTCCTGCCGTACAGGAAGCGGTGGAGAAGTTCTTCGGAAAAAAACCCCATAAAGGTGTAAACCCAGACGAGGTAGTTGCCGTAGGTGCCGCCATCCAAGGCGGTGTGTTGACCGGCGATGTAAAAGATGTACTTCTTTTGGATGTTACGCCACTTTCTCTTGGTATTGAGACCATGGGCGGTGTAATGACCAAATTGATCGAGGCCAACACCACTATTCCTACCAAGAAAAGCCAGATATTCTCCACAGCGGCCGATAACCAGCCCAGTGTTGAGATCCACGTGCTGCAAGGGGAGCGCCCCATGGCAAACGACAACAAAACAATTGGTCGTTTCCACCTGGACGGTATTCCACCAGCGCAGCGCGGGGTGCCACAGATTGAGGTAACCTTTGATATTGATGCCAACGGTATCATTAAGGTAAGCGCTACCGACAAGGCTACCGGCAAATCGCAAGACATCCGTATTGAGGCTTCTTCTGGTTTGACTGAAGAGGAAATCAAAAAGATGAAGGCTGACGCCGAAGCCAATGCCGAAAGCGATAAGGCTGCCAAGGAAAAAGTAGATAAAATGAACGAGGCCGACGCGATGATCTTCCAGACCGAAAAGCAACTGAAAGAGTTTGGCGATAAATTATCCGACGATAAGAAAAAGCCAATCGAAGATGCTCTGGAAGAACTGAAAAAAGCCTACGAGACCAAAGAGGTGAGCAACATCCAGCCTGCTTTGGATAAGATAAACGAAGCTTGGAAAACCGCTTCAGAGGAAATGTACAAAGCCCAGGCCGAGGCCCAGCAAGGCGCCCCCACCGGTGATGCCGGAGATGCGGGAGCCCAGCAGGGAAGCACCGGCGGTGGTTCTGAAAACAGCGATGTTGAAGACGTCGACTTTGAAGAGGTGAAGTAAGCAGAGAGTCATTTTCGCTGCAAGCGAAAATGTGTGAATCGCTTATCCCGAACACAGTCGAGGGATCTTTTCAAGCAAAACAATTCCTATTTTGATATAAAAACCGCAACCCATTCAGGTTGCGGTTTTTTTTATGTAGAGCTGCAATTGGGCAGATGGAGTAAAAGTAGATGGGAGAAATTTCAATACCAACGGAATCTTTCTCCACAATAGAATAATTGAGATTCAAAATACGGTGTGAAGTATCTTCGGAATAATAAAAAAAAGCGGCCCAAAAAAGGCCGCTCAGATTTAAAAGCTTTGTTTTTAACCAAATATTAAGCTTTAAGGCCTTGGAGTGGGTGGGGGCCACTATAGCCCAAGACCGGGGGCAAGCTACAATTTTTTTTCAAATTTTCAATGCTTTTTACCGATAAAAATTGACTTTTATCGCATTTTAAAAAAAGACGGCCCTTTACGGGCCGCCAGGAAATGAGGAATAGAAAAAGTGTCAATCTTCGCCCTCTTCCCGTTCCACGGCAATGACGTGCTGGGATTGAGGCACTTGTTGGGAGTCGTTAAGTTTTAATGTAGCTCCGGAATTGGATAAAAGAATCACGGAAAAATCATCGGGATTGTTAAAGTTGTTCTCTGCAACCATCAATTCCCGTAAATGTCGTGCAGTGGCCAGGCCTCGTGGAAGGGTTCCATATAAGTTATTGTCAAAAACGTTAAAAACCTCCATTTCAGGCAGCCCGCCCAAGCTTTCCGGCACGGTACCGGTAAGCTGGTTACTGCTCAGGTGCAGCTCGCGAAGATTAAGTAGGGTACCCAGACCTTCGGGGATAAAGCCAGACAGATCGGCCCCATTTATAGCCAATACCTCCAAGTTTTTCAGGTTGCCCAGGGTGGCAGGCAAATTTCCGGAAATAGGGTTGAAGGAGAGTTCGAGCGTCTTTAGGTTTTTAAGATTTCCCAAACTGGCGGGCAGCGGGCCTTGTAGGTTGTTGAACATTAAATTGATTGCGGTTACTTTCCCGCCCTCTACCGTTAGGCCATGCCAACTGCTTATTGGGCTTTCCAAATCCCACTTGGTGTTCCAGTCTGCACCATTGGTCGTGTTATAAAGATCGATAAGGGCCTGCTTTTCCTCCTTGCTTACCTGGGCCAGTACAGCGGAGACAAAAAATAGGTATATGCAACTTAAGGCTATCTTCTTCATGATTTGGGGCCTTTTAAGGTTTAATGGTCATAAAGAAAACACAAAACAAGTTAAAATACAAACTTATTCGATGAAATGCACGATTACTTTAGGTTGTCTTCTGAAATCCTTAGTATAAAATCCTTGTTTACCTCGTGTTTGCCATCGAAAACCTCCACCTCCAGGTTTTCTCCAAAAAGTTGCGTGGCCTTTAAATATTCCTCCGTTTTCCGGGCCTCGGTTATGTACTGGTCCTTATTGCCATATATATAAATAACCCGTTTCCTCGATTTTAAAAATTCAAAATCCTTCGGTTTCAACTCATTGGGTATACCGCCAGAGTGAAGGACAAGAAGGTCGCAAGGTATCTTGCTATAGGCTGCCCATCGAGCCGCAATGGAAACGCCCTGCGAATATCCCAAGACAATCAATCTTTTTGGACTGGACGTGATTTCCTTTTGGTAAACGGCATTGACATAATTCAATACGTTGTTGATTTCCGTTTGGGTGTTTTCCCTAGTGAGCCAAGAGGCGCCCACGTGTTTGAAATCTTGGCTTTGGTAATATTTAGATGGGGCCTGGGGGGCAACTATATAGTTTTCTTCCGCATTGAGCGGCGCAAAATAGTTGATAAAGTACTTGCTCAAATAACCGAGTCCGTGAAAAACCATCCAAACATTTTTTGTCTTTGGGGTTAATTGGTTGAGGGTATGGTAAGTATTGGTTGTGGTATAGCTAACTTCCTTTTGGGTACTCATTTTGTTGGATTGTATTTTGTATTTTTACAAAGGTAATTTAATGCTATGAAGTACACCAACGAAGAAATTTTGGCCGGCTGCAACCGCATGTGTCAAAACACCCTGATGCAAACCCTTGATATAGAATTTATAGAAATTGGAGAAGATCACTTGGTGGCCCGTATGCCCGTAACGCCAAAAGTACACCAGCCAGATGGCGTGCTGCACGGTGGCGCGACCGTAGCCCTGGCGGAAAGTGTGGGCAGCGCAGGCGCCTATGTATTTCTGAATCCGGAAAAAGTTATTATCCGCGGTATTGAGATTGCCGCAAATCACGTCAAGAGCGTGCGCGAGGGTTATGTATTTGCCCGTGCCAGTATGGTGCACAAGGGCATTACCACCCAGCTTTGGCAGATAAAAATAACCAACGATGCCGGGGAATTGGTTTCCATGGTAAAGCTTACCACCCTCAGCCTGCCAAAAAACCGATAATGGATTTTAATGAGTTTTCTATAAAGCTAAACGGCCACTTTGGCTCAAAACTGCCCTTTGTGGTCTATTGCCTTGCCGGGGGAACCGCTATATCGGCTTATCTTCAAAAAAACGATAAACTTTACCATACCGACGGTTTTGATACGGACGGTTTTGCTCTTGCCCCTTTTGATTTTCAGGGAAATGCCCATTTTATCCCTAAAAACCATTCGGAAAAGATAGCTTCGGAAATAGATGTGGCTGCCTTCAACCTGGAAGCAATACAACCAAAGGAACGAAGAGAGGAAAAACTGGTCTATCTTTCAAAACTTTCAGAGACCATTCAATATATAAAGTCTGGCCAGGCCCGAAAAATAGTTATGTCGCGCGTACGGGATTTCCCTTTGGAAAGATTTTCCTTGTCCGTTTTGCTCGAACGTCTTTTCAAGGCATATCCAACAGCATTTCGATATATCTGGTACCACCCCTTAACTGGGCTGTGGTGCGGCGCCACGCCCGAAACCTTGGTAGATATAGATAACGGCAATTTTAAAACCATGGCCTTGGCAGGTACCCAGCTTTTTGTGCCCAATAAGCCCATTATCTGGGGACAAAAGGAGATAGAAGAACAACGCTTTGTTACCAATGCCATAAAGCAGGAGGTAGCGAATATTGTGTCGAGCCTTGCCATTTCTGAGCCATATACCCAACGGGCAGGTTCGTTGCTGCATTTGCGCACCGACATTTCTGGGGCATTGGGCAACAAAACCCATTTGGCCACCTTGGCCTACGCGCTGCATCCCACTCCCGCGGTGTGTGGTACGCCCAGAAGTGCGGCGAGGGATTTCATTCTACAGAAAGAAGGTTATCCCCGCCAATTTTACACGGGATTTTTGGGACCTATATATGAAGATGGAGCCAAGGCGAGCTTCATGGTGAATCTGCGCTGTATGAAAATAGCGGATGGGACGGCCCGAATATTTGTGGGCGGGGGCATAACTGCCGAATCACAGCCCGATCTGGAATGGCAGGAAACCCGAAATAAAATGCAGACCATGCTGCAAGTATTGATGCCAATGCTGTAAAATATAACGGTGTCTTTGTACCTTTGCCCGGCATGAAATTTTCCAATAAAATTCTTTCTCAAACCCTCGTGCAACTTTGTTTGGACAAGGGAATAGACCATATCGTCATCTCACCCGGATCGCGCAATGCCCCACTCACGATCGGTTTTGGCGAGCATCCGGATTTTAAATGTTTCAGCGTTGTAGATGAGCGCTGTGCAGCCTTTTTCGCTTTGGGAATGGCCCAACAGATACAAAAACCAGTGGCCGTGGCCTGTACTTCAGGTTCGGCCCTGCTAAACTACTATCCCGCTATTGCCGAAGCTTATTATAGCGATATTCCCCTGGTAATACTTTCGGCAGACCGCCCCCGAGATTTTATCGATATAGGCGATGGACAGACCATTAGACAGGAAAATGTTTTTGAAAGCCACATTCTCTACAGTGCCAATTGCCGTGAGGGAGAAAGCTTTCAGATAAAAAATGAGACAGAGATCAATACGGCCCTGAATACTGCGATCGAGCTCTCGGGCCCGGTACATATCAATTTGCCTTTTTCCGAACCCTTGTACCAAACCACGGAGGAAAAACTGGTGTGGCCCCAAAACGTAGCCCCGCGGCTTGACCTGAAACCATTTGATGGGCCTCTGCAATCTTTTCTCGATGAATGGAACAAGAGTGGGCGAAAAATGGTGCTGGTGGGCGTGCTGTCGCCCAACAGTGTGGAAACGCAGTTTTTAGAGCAATTGGCCCAGGATGAAAGCGTACTGGTGCTTACCGAAACCACTTCCAATCTGTCACACCCCAAGTTTATTTCGGCCATTGACCAGCTTATTGCGCCTTTGGAGGAAGAGGGCTTCCAAAAACTGCAGCCCGACATCCTTCTAACCTTTGGAGGCATGGTCATTTCAAAAAAAATAAAGGCCTTTTTGCGTACCCATCCGCCAAAGGCCCATTGGCATATTGACCGCAAAAAAGCGTATGACACCTATTTCGTACTAAACCATCATTTCAAGACAGATATCAATACGTTTTTTGGGCAGTTTTTGCCCAGGACAGAAAATGTATCCAGTGATTATCGCGACCATTGGCTCGAGCTTAGGGACCATAGATTGCAGCGCCATAAATTTTATAAGGAAAAAATTCCTTACTCAGATTTTATGGTTTTTTGTGAGCTCTTCCATCACCTTTCCGGTCCGCTGCAGTTGCAGTTGGGCAACAGTGCAACGGTGCGTTATGCACAACTTTTTGATATGCCGCCAGGGGCCCAGGTTTTCTGCAATCGGGGTACCAGCGGGATAGATGGCAGTAGTAGTACGGCTGTGGGAGCGGCCTATGCATCAAAGCTCCCCACAATTTTGGTGACCGGCGATCTCAGTTTTTTCTATGACAGCAATGCCCTGTGGAACAATTATATCCCAAAAAATTTCAAGATTATCGTTGTCAACAACAGTGGGGGCGGTATATTTAGGATACTTCCGGGTAAAAATGATACGGAGCTTTTCAATACTTTTTTTGAGACCCGCCACCAATTGTCGGCCGCACAACTCGCAAAAATGTACGGTTTTAAATATGAAAGTATCTCTTCCCAAAAGGAACTGTTGCCAAAATTGAAGACATTTTTGGAAGAGGGGGAAGGCCTTTCGTTACTGGAAGTTTTTACTCCTCCTGAGGTCAATGATAGGGTGCTGTTGGAGTACTTTCGGTTTTTATTTTAGAAAACCTTTTCCCCAGCTAAAGGCATCGATCAGATTATTGACGATCCTGTACGGTTTTTTGCAGAATTTGCCTTCCAATTGTGCATTGGTATAGGTAATCTCATTATAATACACTATGGCCACCGCCCGCAGAAATGGAATCTTATTGATATATTTATAATCCACCGGATTTATGGAATAGGAGTTTACCCGGTTTGAAATAAACACCCATCGTTTTGTACCCATATATACAAGCACTTTCAGCAAGGTGGAAAATCCGGTTTTATAGGAAACAACCACTCCTTCCCGGGCCTCAAATACAATAAAATTGTCATAAAAGGAAATTACACCAATCTCGGTAACCATCCTTTTCTTTAACTGGATATCGGGTGGAAGAATTTGCTGCATGGCCTATTCCATTTTTATGTGAATTTACTTCATAAACCTGAATGTGGTGTACGTGTTGGCCACTTTTTTTCAGTAAAATAAGCTAACTTTGCCCCTATGATAAAACTTGGCCAGAACAATACATTAACCATACTTCGGGAAACCGAACCCGGTCTCTATTTGGGCGATGATGACGAAAACGTAGTCCTCTTGCCCCATAAATACAAGCCTGAGCATTATGATATTGGAGATTCCCTTTCAGTATTCGTTTACCTGGATAACGAGGAGCGGCCCATAGCCACAACCCTTGAGCCCTTTCTGCAGCTGAACTCTTTTGGGTATTTGCACTGCAGCGATGTAAACCAGTACGGGGCCTTTATGGATTGGGGTTTGGAGAAGCAACTCTTTGTTCCCTTTAAGGAACAGGCCAGGCCTATGAAACAGGGGCATTGGTATATTGTCTATCTGTACCTTGACGAAAAGACCCAAAGATTGGTGGGCTCGAGCAAGACCAACCGTTTTCTGCAGAACGATAATCTCACCGTAGAGCCCTTTGAGGAAGTGGAAGTACTGGTTACCCACCTTACCGAAAAAGGAGCCAACGTGATAGTCAACGGAATCCACAAGGGGTTGATTTACATTGACGATATTTTTGAGGATATCAGGACCGGCGATCGAATAAAGGCTTTCGTCAAAAAAATACGTCCCGACAACAAGATTGATATTGTGCTGCAGGCCCCGGGCTATAGAAGTATTGAGCCCAATGCCAACTTTATAAGGGAGGAACTCGAGGCCGCAGGCGGCTTTTTGCCCTTGCACGACAAGTCTGATCCGGAAACCATAAAGAACGAATTGGGCATGAGCAAAAAGAGTTTCAAAAAAGCCATTGGCACCCTTTATAAGGACAAGCAGATTGAAATTAGGGATGATGGCATCCAATTAATTTGACTTGCCATCTGCTTCACCAAAAAATTATTGCATTCTTTTTGCAAAACCTACGATTTCCAAAGTGAAGCCTTTTGCTGAATCAACGGTATCGGTAAGGGTAATAGCCGCCCGAAATGCCAAATCTTCCCACTCGATACGGATTGCGGTAATATCGATCAGTCAGGAGAAATGGCTGTGAGACATCCTCATAAACGGCATTTCTAACCTGCGTGCTGCTATCGGCCTGGTAAGCTTTACTGTCGCCAAATACCCTATATTCACTGGGGTCAATAGAAATTTTAATGTTGGAATCCATGGATTGTTCACTGGCAATGGTGGCCTCCAGCATGCTTACAGGTTCGCGGTAGTTGTTTTTATTGAGCTTAAAGGAAGGCAACCTTCCCAAAGCCAATTTGGAAAAATTTTCCGTAGGCAGCGGACTGCTCAACAGGCTCTCGACCCGGGGCAGTTTCACGAAATCCAATTTCATTTTATTTTGTTCAAAATCAAACTGGGCCATAACCGCCATCGGAAACAAAAGGAGAAGGAACAGTAGCTTTTTCATCACGGCAAAGATAACAAAAGTTAAGCCAAGTTTAAATCACGGTCAACTCCATAACGCCTGTCAAGGATTGATATTATAGGCTTAGGTTTTTCGCGGTGGTTTTTGGCAGCGCGTCTTTGTGTACAGTAATGCTGATGGCCTTTAAGCGCATATAAGCTTCACTAAAATACACATAGCCGCCGTGGGCCACACGCTGCTCGTCGGCCCCCCAACTGTTTTTTACCTTGTAGTATTTGGTGCCATTTTGGTCACGCAGTATTCCTGTAATATGCATTAAATGATCATCTGTGGTATCATAGTTTTCAAACGCTTCCTGGCGGTATTGCTGCGAAATTTTCTTTTCTGGATAAATGCTATGCAGCGCTTTAAGGCTGTCTTCGTCATTTTCCGGAATAACGGCCACACCGTCTTTGGCCGAAAAGGATCTTTCGCTCACGTCGCAATCCAATTCAACGGTAAACCCTTTTTCAAGGGCGTGGTCAAGGGTGGCCATCATTTCATCCAAGGGAACATTGTAAAAACTGCCATTGCTCCAATTGTCGGGAATGTTCAGTATAAATTTTGAATAAAAAGGGGCATGGGAAAAACTGGTAATATTTACATAGTCCTGCGGTTTTATGGTGGTCATTGCCAAAAACGTTTGCGGGGTATATTGTTTACCCTCAAAGCTGAACTGGGTTAGATTTTTCCCAATATACAGATCCAATACGCCTTCGATGGCTGCGCGCCATTTTTTGCTTAGTTTTCTGCCCGGATTGTCAACGTAGGTTTTTAGCATGGCCTCGAGTACTGCCACCATTTCCGCATGGTTGTATTTGGTTTCTCCAGCAAACAGGCCGCTGAATGCTGTTTCGGGAACCAATCCGTACTTTTCCACGGAATTCAGCACATCATGGGCCAGCCCGCCCTCGCCAAATTGGGCTTTTCCTTGGCGCATAATATAGTTTTCGGCTTTGAGCGGATAAGTATTTCGTACTTGGTACATTTCACTCAAATCGATTCTTTTTCCCGTAAGGCGAATAATTTCACTCTCCAAAAAAGAGGTGCTGCTAAAGCTCCAGCAAGTTCCGGTAACCCCTTGGCTGAGCACTGGAGTGGCTTCCAGGTCTGTAATGGTGGTGAATTTATAGGCTTCCTGGGCGCTTAAGCCCAAGGTGAAAAGAATTCCGAGGAGAAAAAAGATGCCGCGCATGATTTATTATTTATTGCTATTATTTGTTATTCCGTAATAAGTGAACTGCGCTACCTTTTCTGTTGCTATGTGATTGTGTTCTTTGCAAATGGAAAGGATAACGGAGAGATTTAATCGTCATTTCAAAAGAAATAGAAAATGATAATTCACAATATCTTCTATCTTTGGAAACAAAAATAACAATTATGGTTTCACCCAACTGGAAAACTGCTAAAAAATATACCGATATAACCTATAAAAAAGCGGGCGGCGTGGCGCGGATTGCCTTCAATCGGCCCGAGGTCCGCAATGCCTTTCGGCCGAAAACGACCGCTGAATTGCTCGATGCCTTTCACGATGCGCAGGAAGATACTTCCATAGGCGTGGTGCTGCTTTCTGCCGAAGGGCCTTCCCCAAAAGATGGCGTTTATAGTTTCTGTAGCGGCGGCGATCAAAAGGCACGGGGCCACCAAGGCTATGTGGGCGAGGATGGCTACCACCGTTTGAATATTCTGGATGTGCAACGCCTGATCCGTTTTATGCCCAAGGCAGTTATCTGTGTGGTTCCAGGCTGGGCCGTGGGCGGGGGGCACAGCCTGCACGTGGTGTGCGATCTAACCCTCGCAAGTAAGGAACACGCTATCTTTAAACAGACCGATGCCGATGTCACTAGTTTTGACGGGGGTTACGGAAGTGCCTATCTGGCAAAAATGGTAGGGCAGAAGCGCGCCCGCGAAATATTTTTCCTCGGAAGAAATTATAGCGCACAGGAGGCTTTCGAGATGGGGATGGTAAATGCCGTAATCCCACACGACGAGCTTGAAGACACTGCCTATCAATGGGCCCAGGAAATTCTTGCCAAAAGCCCTACCAGTATTAAAATGCTGAAGTTTGCGATGAACTTGACTGACGACGGCATGGTGGGCCAGCAGGTTTTTGCCGGTGAAGCTACCCGGCTTGCATATATGACCGATGAAGCCAAGGAAGGCCGCGATGCCTTTCTGGAAAAACGCAAACCCAATTTTGATAAAAAATGGCTGCCGTAATCGGTGCGAACCTATTTATGTGCCATTCTGGAACCGTTTGATTGCAAAACCTCCCGGGCCCAGTTCATGGCATCGAGCAGAGAATTAAAGACACGAAATTTCTTCTGGTAAAAAATACCTTCAAGTTTTGAGTTTTCCCGCGCCAAAGGCGATTTTGCCACAATAGCAATCCCCGCCAGGTTATGTATTTTGGAAGTTTCAAGATAGGTGAGGGGATCTACCGAATAAGAAAAAACCCTGTTTGAGATATAGATAGACTTCCGATTGCTGAAATGTTTATCCAGTATGGCCATAAGCTCGTCATTGTGGGAGGGGATGATGTTCACGCCTTCCTTTATTTGGTTAATGACGAAGTCCTCAAAAATAAAAACCTCAGAATCTTTTAAGTCGTAATATTTTATCACTTTATATAGGAATAATGGATAATATATATTTAAAGTTAATGAAAAAAATATAAAAAATCTAATAAATCTATATTCCTAAGATTTATGTCATAAAATTAATTCATTGATCCGGTCTCTTAAACTCTACCTTGGCTGCCATGGGCTCAATTTTCATAGGCTTGGGCGTGCACCTGTTTCACCGCGCGGCCGCTGGGGTCGTTCATATTCTTAAAGGCTGCGTCCCACTCAAGGGCAATGGGGCTGCTGCACGCTACGCTGGGTACGCTGGGAACGCTAAGGGCGGCGGTATCGCTGGGGAAATGCTCTGCAAAAATGCTTCGGTAATAAAACTCCTCCTTGCTGGTAGGCGGCTGGATGGGAAACCTGTAATGGGCATTGGCCAGTTGCTCGTCGGTGATTTTTTCATTTACCATTTCCTTTAGCGTATCGATCCATCCATAGCCCACCCCATCGCTAAACTGTTCTTTTTGGCGCCAGGCCACGCTCGGGGGCAGCATATCCTCAAATGCCTTTCGAAGCACCCATTTCTCCATGCGTTCCCCGTTTATCATTTTGTCTTCAGGGTTTAGGCGCATGGCTACGTCCATAAATTCCTTGTCGAGAAATGGCACTCTGCCCTCGATGCCCCAGCTGGCCAATGATTTGTTGGCCCGCAGGCAGTCGTACATATGCAGCTTGTCCAGTTTGCGCACGTTTTCCTTATGGAACTCCTCGGCATTGGGTGCTTTGTGAAAATAGAGGTACCCGCCAAAAATCTCGTCGCTTCCCTCGCCGCTTAGCACCATTTTTATGCCCATTGCTTTAATGGCACGCGCCATAAGGTACATAGGGGTGCTGGCGCGAATGGTGGTAATGTCGTAGGTTTCCAGATGGTAAATCACGTCCCGAATGGCATCGAGCCCTTCCTGGATGGTAAATTTTATTTCGTGGTGCACCGTTCCCAGATGGTCCGCTACTATTTTGGCCGCTTCCAGATCGGGGCTTCCTTCCAGGCCAATGGCAAAACTGTGCAGTTTGGGCCACCAAGCCCCCTCGGTATCATTGCTCTCAATCCGTTTTTCCGAATATTTCTTGGCAATGGCCGAAGTAATGCTGCTGTCCAGCCCTCCAGACAAGAGAACCCCATAAGGTACATCGCTCATTAGCTGCCGGTGTACGGCGGCTTCCAGGGCCTGGCGGAGCTCTTTCATGGCTGTAGTATTGTTTTTTACATTTTCATAATCCATCCAGTCCCTGGTGTACCAACGTTTCAATTCTCCCTCGCGGCTGTCGAGATAGTGGCCAGGAGGGAAGAGTTCTATCTTGGAACAAATGCCTTCAAGAGCCTTCAGCTCCGAAGCCACATAAAAAGTCCCATTTTGGTCCCACCCCATATAAAGGGGAATAATACCCATATGGTCGCGGGCCACAAAATAGTGGTCATTTTCAATGTCGTATAGGGCAAACCCGAAGATGCCGTTCATTTCGTCCAAAAAAGCAGGCCCTTTTTCCTTATACATTGGGAGAATTACTTCGCAATCGCTCTTGGTCTGGAATTTATAATCCTTGAATTGTTCGCGGAGCGCCTTATGGTTGTAAATTTCACCATTGGCGGCCAAAACCAAATTTCCATCACTGCTGAACAAGGGTTGCTTACCGGAAGTAGGATCGACAATGGCCAGCCGTTCGTGGGCCATAATGGCCTTTTCATTGCTGAAAACACCGCTCCAATCGGGGCCGCGATGCCGTATACATTTGGCCATGGCCAATACTTGCAGCCGTAGCAGGTCGGCCGGTTCCTTTAATCTGAATGCACATACAATTCCACACATAATTTCTATTTTTTAAATGGTTAGTTACTTTTTTACTTTTCTATTTCGGTCACCACTTGGTTGACTGAGCCGAGTTGAAGCCAAAAAAAAAGCCCGCCAGAAAAACCTGACGGGCCATATATCGCGACAAGTTTTTTGTTACGGGAGCTCGT
>CAYSLM010000076.1:0-13165 GCA_964431895.1 uncultured Aequorivita sp. | reverse complement strand
AACCATAAGGCTTTGAAAGCTATTGCATTACCAAACCAAAAAAATGCAATTTCTTTAAATTTTGTTTTTCGGTTAGGTGCGTAGAATACCTATCTTGAGACCCACTCTTCCGGGTTACCGAAAACAAAAAGAGCGAACTACGAATATAGCATGTTTTAAAATACTGCGCAACTACTTGACACTCTTAGTTATTAACAGTTTTTTTGTTCCACGCTGCCTTCAAATCTAAATAGTCTATGGGAAACGCTGGCTTTTGACGCTCCAATATATTTTCCTGAAAAGACCTTTCCAAAATATCTTCAATTAAATAGTCTTCCTTTATATCAAAAGGGTTGTACTCTTCTTTTAGGGATATCTCAAAAAGATTGGCGGTGGTATTGTACCAAAATGCCCGCCAGCCGGTGCGAAGTTCCTTGACGAGATCAAAGGCAGTACGCCCCGTTTGCCGGTGGATGAGCTTTACAAGAATTTGGCCTTCGGTATGGGTCAATTTTTTCAGTCTTTCGGAAAATTCGTCCTCAATATATCTTTGCACATACCGGGTGTATCGTTTTCGATCGCGTCTTCGCTCCAGTTTGTTTAGCCTTTGGGTCATGGTGGTGAGACGTTCGGCGGCCAGTTTTGCGTATGGATATACCTTTCGGGTTTTTCGTCTCAGGATGAGATAGCGTCTCCTATCCTGTTCGGACTTGAACTTGAGTTTATCGAGAAGAATCACTTCATCCAGATCAATATATTCCTGGGCCACTGTATCTCCCTCAATAATATAGTACATTACTTCGGTTGAATCCTTGTGCTTTTCCAAGGTACCCAAATTATCCTGGCCATAACTATCCTGGGCCAAAATAAAAAGGGAGCATATATATATAGGTATAAAAAACTTCATTTTCCGTTTTACTTTAAAGAAACTTGTCCTCTATCCAAAAACGTTCCAAAAATAAGCAAATTGCCTTGCCGGGCTTACTGGGAAATCGCTAATTTTACCAGGCAGTAAATTTTTAAGAAAACAATATCTATGACTACTTCCCTATTGAATGATGAATCGCTAAAGTTTTTGGAAAAATATCTTAACAATGCCTCGCCCACCGGATATGAATGGGATGGTCAACGGCTGTGGATGGAATACTTAAAGCCTTATGTAGATACCTTTATCACCGATACTTATGGAACGGCTGTGGGGGTGGTAAACCCAGATGCTGAATTTAAAGTGGTAATTGAGGGGCATGCCGACGAAATTTCGTGGTATGTAAACTATATATGTGACAACGGCCTATTGTACGTGATCAGAAACGGTGGAAGCGACCACCAAATAGCCCCTTCAAAAATTGTAAACATCCATACTAAAAACGGGATCAAAAAAGGCGTATTCGGCTGGCCCGCCATCCATACCCGGGACAAGTCAAAGGAAGAGTCGCCCAAACCCGAGAACATCTTTATTGACGTGGGCGCCAAGGACAAGGAAGAGGTTGAAAAAATGGGTATCCATGTGGGCTGCGTGATCACCTATCCAGACCAGTTCCATATTTTGAACGAAGACAAATTTGTGTGCCGTGCCCTTGACAACCGCATGGGTGGCTTTATGATTGCCGAAGTGGCCAGGCTGCTGCACGAGAATAAAACAAAGCTCCCTTTTGGACTGTATATAACCAATTCGGTACAGGAGGAAATAGGCCTGCGCGGTGCCGAAATGATTGCCGATAGGATTAAACCCAACGTGGCCATAATCACCGATGTTACGCACGATACCACAACCCCGATGATTGACAAAAAGAAAGAAGGATTGGCCGAAATAGGTTGCGGACCCGTAATAGCCTATGCCCCAGCAGTGCAGCAAAAACTAAGGGACTTGATTGTGGAAACGGCAGAAAAAAAGATGATCCCGTTCCAACGGGCCGCCCTCTCAAGGGCCACGGGCACCGATACCGATGCCTTCGCCTATAGCAATGGCGGGGTGGCCAGCGCATTGATATCACTTCCGCTACGATATATGCACACAACGGTTGAAATGGTGCACCGGGACGATGTGGAAAACGTCATCAAACTTATTTATGAAACTCTTTTGAAAATTAAAGAAGGCGAAACGTTCAGTTATTTTGATTAGAATAATATGTTGAAATTCCCTTTTTTCTGAAGGGAACGATTTTCTTTGAATTGATCATAATCCATTTACTGAAAATTTTGCTCGCCAGTTTTCACATTTGAAGATTATTTCCAGAACAAGTAAAACAATGGCGCCCGTAAAGCTCTTTTCGATCAAGTTTTTTCGGAAAGTGCCGTTGAACCCATTGGTCGTGAAATATTAAGTTTTGGTGAGTTTATTGAAATAAATTCGGGCTTCAGCCAATACTTTTGGAGCGAGGATCAAGGTAGCCGTCATGGTGGGAATGGCCATAAGGGCAAAAAATGTATCGATCAAATTGATCATCATACTGAGTGAAGTGGTGGCCCCCACCAGAATGCTTGCGATATAAAAATAATTATAGACACCCTTGTGCTTTGCTCCGAAAAGAAAGGATGTGCACTTGCTGCCATAATAGGAATATGAAAACAGGGAAGATATACTAAACACCACTATGCAAAGTAACAAACCATACTTCCCCACATAGGGAATACCTTCGGCAAAGGCAGATGCGGTAAGGGTTACACCATTGGCCTCCGTATCTTCCCATATTCCGGTCACCAGGATAGCGAGGGCAGTAAGGGTACAAACTACCAAGGTGTCTATGGCGGGCCCCAACATGGCCACGAGCCCCTCTCTTATTGGCTCATTGGTCTTGGCAGCACCGTGGGCCATGGGCGCGGTACCAATGCCGGCTTCGTTTGAAAAGGCCCCGCGGCGAATTCCCAAGAGAATTATGCCGCCCACCATTCCACCGAGAAATGCATCTCCTTTGTAGAAATTTGCAGAAAAAGCATCGGTAAAGATCAATCTTAAATATTGCGGTACCACATCAATATGCACGCCCAGGATAAATAAGACCAAAACAAAGTACAATACGACCATGGCTGGCACCAATCTAGATGCGGTCTTACTAATACGTGAGAGGCCGCCCAATATAACCGTTGCAGTTAAGAAGGCCAAGGCCAGACCAATAATCAAATCGGTCGAAAAGCCTTGATATATTCCCGCTGGCTTTAGGAGGATATCGTTAATGGCCTGCGTAAGTTGGTTGACATTGAAAACGGGCAATGCCCCGACTAGGCCAGCAACACTAAAGAAAACTGCAAGTGGCCACCATTTTTTTCCCAATCCTTCAACAATGAAATACATAGGGCCACCCTGTACTTGGCCCTCCGAATCCTTGCCGCGATACATAATGGCCAGGGAAGCCGTAAAAAATTTGGTAGCCATCCCAATCACGGCACTTATCCACATCCAGAATACAGCACCCGGCCCGCCAATGGCTATGGCCACCGCAACGCCAGCTATGTTCCCCATTCCAACGGTGGCGGAAAGGGCCGTGGTAAGTGCCTGAAAGTGCGTTATTTCACCAGAATCGCTTTCATGGTCATATTTCCCGCGCAGCACTGCCACCGCATGACCTAGATACCGAAACGGCAAAAACCTCACGCGCACCAATAAATAAAGCCCCCCGCCCGTAAGGATTACCAATAACGGCAAGCCCCAGGCAAGGCTTGCCATCTTCGAGATAATATTATCAAGTTGGTCCAAATTGTTGGGGTATTGCGATATTGGGTTGAACTGTGCTTTACGAAAACGCCTGTCGAAATTTCCGGTTTGCCGGAAAAGTTTGGATTGCGGATCCAAAACGGCTCAGCCTATTTTTCGGTTATTTAAAACGAAAATACCACTAAAATTTTTAAAAGTAATGGGGAAATTGTTACTTGCAGCCCCAAATGAGACAACAACTGGCCATTTTAATTGTTTTTATTTCTTTTGCGGGTTTAGCCCAGAGGGAAGCAACTTGGAAAAAGAATACGCTCTTCCTAACCCCTGAATTTTTAGTGGGAAAAACTATGGAGGCCAATGAAGGTTTCCCGAAGACATCCTTACAAAAACAATTGGTCATTAGTCTGGGCCGCAACCACGAGAACAATCCGCAACAATGGGCACGCGAGTTAAATGGCCCCAGGACGGGCCTTTCACTTGGGTTTACGGATTTTGGCCAAAGAGACAGTTTGGGTTATGCCCTCACTGCGCTTACCTTTATTGAATACCAGGCTTTTGGAAGTGAGCGCTGGAACTTGCTTACCGGAATAGGTGCCTCCTACTTTACCCAAAAATATGACCCTGAAAACAACCCGCTGAACCGGGCCGTAACCACCAATGTAACCTGGGCCTTTCGGATGTATCTTCATTATACCCTGTTGCAAGCCGAAAAGGTGGATTGGCGCGTGGGAATAGGCTATTCGCACCATTCAAATGGGCATACCCGATTGCTCAACCAGGGTTACAACTCGTTTTTGCTGAGTTTTTCGGCGCTAATCCATAATAAAGCCCGCTCGGCCCAAAAGGATATTCAAAGCCCCATCCCGTACCATCATTCTACATATAGTTATTATTCCCTTCGCGGCGGGCTTGGGCAGCAAGCATTTGCATTGGCCTTCAACAACAGGGAAAACGTCTATACCCTTGCCCTGGAATACGGCAAGGTGTACAATAACACGTATAAGGTTGGGGTAGGTTTGTTTTATCGATTTTATCGGCACTATTACGAATATATCCGCAATAACGAATCGCTGGTGCAACCAGGCAGAGACTTTGATTATTTTAGGGGAAACCCTTGGTATTATGCCTCCAATTTTGGCGTGAGCCTTCACGGCGAAGTTTTTCTGAACCACATAGGCATTGACCTCCAATTGGGATACAATTTTCTAAAACCCGCCTATAAATTGGACTGGCGCATAAACGAAGGCTGGGACAATACCCCTCGTGAAATTCCGAAATATTGGTTATTGGGCGAACTGGATGGAACCTATAAGGTCAAGCATCGCATTTCATCGAGATTGGGGCTTAAATATTATCTGATAGGAATGGAACAGGCCCCCGAAAACAATTTTTATTTGGGCATACATCTCAATGCCAATCTGGGCCAGGCCGATTTTACTGAATTGAGCCTCGGCTTCGTGCACCGTTTTAAAGTGATAGAAAAGGATTAATGCTTTTGGGCGAGGTATTTTATGACATTTTCCTCAATGCGATCGTGAATTTGCGCTACATCGGCTTTGACAAATGTTTCGCCGGTTATGTTTTCATAAAGTTCAATATATCTTTCGGAAATACTGTTGATAAAGGCGTCGTCCATTTCAGGAAGGGGTTGCCCCGGTTTCCCCTGAAAACCATTCTCTATAAGCCATTGCCGAACAAATTCCTTTGAAAGTTGTTTTTGCGGTCGGTCGTTTTTTTGGCGTTCCAAATACCCGTCGGCATAGAAATAACGCGAAGAATCGGGAGTATGGATTTCGTCTATGAGCAAAATCTTACCTTCCTTCGTTTTTCCAAACTCATATTTGGTATCTACGAGTATCAATCCGCGGTGGGCGGCAATCTCACTTCCGCGTTGAAAAAGCTTGCGGGTATACGCTTCCAATTGGCGGTAATCTTCTTCTGAAACAATTCCGCGCTCCAGAATTTCCCCCCGGGAAATATCTTCGTCATGATCACCTTTTTCGGCCTTGGTGGCAGGGGTGATGATGGGGGTGGGAAATTGGTCGTTTTCCTTCATTCCATCAGGCATGGGCACGCCGCAGATCATTCTTTTTCCTTTCTTGTACTCCCTGGCCGCGTGGCCACTTAAATAACCACGAATTACCATCTCAATTTTAAAGGGCTCACAGGCTGTGCCAATGGCTACGTTGGGATCTGGAGTGGCTTTCAACCAATGGGGGACCAAATCTTCAGTGGCTCGCAACATCTTTGTGGCAATCTGGTTTAATATCTGGCCCTTAAAGGGGATACCTCTGGGCATGACCACGTCAAAGGCGCTCAATCTGTCGGTGGCGACCATGACCAGCAAATCGTTCTCGAGCGTATAGACCTCCCGCACCTTCCCGCGATATACATTTTTTTGGCCCGGAAAATTGAAATCTGTGACGGTTAGGGTATTGTTCATTTTTGGTTTGGTTTTTTTATGACTTAAAACGGTGGCTCTTGGACGTAGTACGAGGTTTAAACAATGTTGAAAAAGCCTCAGTCAACATTTTCTATTTTTTTATAGGCTGCAATCACTTCCTTTACCAAGCGGTGGCGGATAACATCTTTGTCATCGAGATAGATCATGCCTACGCCCTTTACATCCTTCAGAACCAGCAATGCCTCCTTGAGCCCAGAGATCACGCGTCTTGGAAGGTCTATCTGCCCCGGGTCGCCGGTGACCATAAACTTGGCATTTCTCCCCATTCGGGTCAGGAACATCTTCATCTGCGGGTGGGTGGTATTTTGTGCCTCATCGAGAATCACGAAAGCATTGTCTAGGGTACGCCCCCGCATAAACGCCAGGGGGGCAATCTGGATTACGCCACTTTCAATGTGGGCGGCTAGTTTTTCGGCAGGGATCATATCGCGCAGGGCATCGTAGAGCGGCTGCATATAAGGGTCGAGTTTTTCCTTGAGGTCGCCCGGAAGAAAGCCCAGGTTTTCTCCCGCCTCAACGGCTGGTCTGGTTAAAATGATTCGTTTTACCTCCTTGTCTTTAAGGGCCTTCACGGCCAGTGCCACCCCCGTGTAGGTCTTTCCCGTACCCGCGGGGCCTACGGCAAAAACCATATCGTTTTTGCGCATGAGCTCTACCAATTTCCGCTGGTTTGCCGTTTGTGCCTTGACCGGACGGCCGCTCACCCCGTGGACAATCACCTCCTTGTCGGTGAATTCAGGGGTCTCGTAGTCTTCCCGGCTGCGGCTGAGCAGGACCCGCTCTATGACGTTTTCATTAATTTTGTTGTATTTGGCATACTGCTCCAGTAGCATGGTGATACGGCGGTCAAATTCCTCCAGTTCGTCCTCCTCGCCGTAAACCTTTATTTTGTTGCCCCGGGCAACGATTTTCAATTTTGGGAAAAATTTCTTTAAGAGATCGATATTGGCATTCCCCAGCCCGAAGAATTCCTTGGGGTTAATCTCCGTGAGTTCAATGATAAGTTCGTTCAAAAGGCGGTAAGGTTTTAGCTTGGATTTTCGGCCGGCCCGAAAAGCCTTGGGTTAAAAAATTCTTTTAAAAGTAATTAAAATACGGCTGAATATCCTCGAAAATGATTATTCTTTTTATTCGTTAAAAATAGTTTTGCCTCTAACAAAAGTAACCTATTTTTGCGGTAATTCTTTTAAGAAAATATCAACAATCCATTTATGCCTATTATTACACTCACTACTGATTTTGGAGAGAAGGATCACTTTGTTGGGGCGGTAAAAGGGGCTATTTACAGTGAGATGGAAGACGCCAAGGTTGTTGATATCTCACATTCCATTTCGCCATTCCACCTCCATGAAGCGGCCTACATCATCCAGAATGCCTACAAGAGCTTTCCACAGGGAAGCATTCATGTTATTGGGGTAGATTCTGAACTGAACCCCGAAAACAGGCACATTGCCGTGCTTATGGACGGCCATTACTTTATCTGTGCAGACAATGGGATTATTTCCATGCTCACTTCCGAAATACGGCCCGAAAAGATGGTAGAGGTGAATATCCACGACCGGATCATCAGCAATTTTCCGGTTTTGGATGTTTTTGTGAAAATTGCCGGCCACATTGCCCGAGGCGGCTCGCTGGATGTTATAGGAAAGAACATTGAGCAGATCAAGGAGCTTACCGGCATACGGCCCGCGATAAACAACGAGGGCAACCAGATAAACGGTACGGTGATTTATATTGACAATTACGGAAACGTGATCAGCAACATCTCCCGGAAACTTTTTGAAGAGGTTCGCAAGGGCCGTGATTTTGTGGTCTTTGCCCGAACCAACAAGTTTACCAAAATACACGACCATTACAGTGAGGCCATCAATTTTGAACTTCCCGTTGATAAGAGGGAGGAAGACGGCAAGCGGCTGGCCCTGTGGAATTCATCACAATACCTGGAACTGGCCATCTACAAGAGCAACCCAACTTCGGTGGGCGGGGCGGCCAGTCTCTTTGGACTTGATTTTCGCGATGCCATAACGGTTACCTTTAATTGATAAAATCCATATAAAATGTTTACAAGGATAGTACGGATGGAATTTAAGATGGACGAAGTGCCCACCTTTCTCGCCAATTTTGAGGCGGTAAAAGAGGAAATCCGCAATTTTCCCGGTTGTTGTTTTCTTGAACTATATAGGGATAAGGACAATGAGGCAATCTTTTTCACCTATAGCCGTTGGAACGAGGAGGCCGATCTGGAAAGTTATAGAAAGAGCAAACTTTTTAAGCAAGTGTGGAGTGCCACCAAGCCCCTATTTGCGCAGAAAGCTGCCGCTTGGAGTGTAGATACTTTATACAGTTTGCCCTAAAAAATCACGAAATGTTTCCAATCATCAAACGCGAATTAAGCACATTTTTTGCCAGTACCATAGGTTATCTGGTCATTGCGGTATTTTTGGTGATAAACGGGCTGTTTCTTTGGGTTTTTGGCGGCAACTTCAATATTCTCGATTCTGGCTTTGCCTCCCTATCGCCTTTTTTTGAGTTGGCCCCCTGGGTCTTGCTGTTTTTGGTACCGGCGGTTTGCATGCGTTCCTTCAGTGATGAGATGAAGATGGGCACCCTGGAACTGCTGCTTACAAAGCCCATTTCATTAAAACAGATCGTCTTGGGAAAATACTTTGCGGCCATTATCTTGATCGTAATTGCCCTGCTCCCTACGGTGCTGTACATCCTTACCATCTCAGAACTGGGCAAACCGCCCGGAAATTGGGATGTGGGCAGCACCCTTGGCTCCTATATTGGGCTGCTGTTCTTGGTCTCGGCCTATACTTCCATCGGCATTTTTTCATCTACCCTATCGCAAAACCAGATTGTGGCCTTTATCATAGCCGTTTTTCTCTGCTTTGCCCTTTATTATGGATTTGATGGTCTTTCCACGGGAAGTTTAAATATTTCGGGCTTGGGGATGAAGGCTCATTTTGACAGTGTGGCGCGGGGCGTGCTCGACACTCGGGATATGATTTATTTTTTGAGCGTGACCGCTTTCTTTATAGTATTGACCATATATAAATTAAAAAAAACGGCATGACAGCTTCCCTCAAGAAAAATATTGCCCCCATGGTCCTGTTGCTGGCGGGCCTGGTGCTATTGAACGTGGTGGGAAGCCATTTCCACAAGCGGTTTGACCTTACGCAGGACAAGCGGTTTACCCTTTCGGAAGAAACCGAGGAAATTGTGGCCCAGGCAGATTCGCCCATACTTGTCACCGTTTTTTTGAAGGGCGATTTTCCGCCGGAATTCCGAAGGCTACAAACCGAAACGGAGCAATTGTTGGAAGAATTTTCGGCATATAATCCGAACATCAAATTTGAATTCATAAACCCCACGGCCGAGGAAAATGAAGGCTTCCAAGGGCAGATGGAGGAATTTGGCTTAACGCCGGCACAGGTTTCAGTCACCAAAAATGGCAAACAGAGCACCGAATTTGTCTTTCCCTGGGCCCTGGCCCATTATGACGGAAAAACCGTAAAGATCGGGTTGTTGAAAAATCAATTGGGAGCCACTTCCGAAGAAAGGGTAAACAGCTCCCTGCAGAATTTGCAGTACGCTTTTGCCGATGGGTTTAAGAAGCTGGTTTCCCAGCGTAACAAAAAGGTAGCTGTGCTCAAGGGCAATGGCGAATACGACGACCGCTACATAGCAGATTTCTTCGCCACCCTCCGCGATTATTATTTTATTGCGCCCTTCACGCTAGATTCGGTGGCCCAAAGCCCAGTAAAGACCTTAAGGGAACTGCAGGATTTTGACCTTATTGTAGCCGCACAACCCACGAAGGCCTTTAGTGATGCCGAAAAATATGTACTTGACCAGTATATAATGAACGGGGGCAACGCGCTCTGGCTGCTCGATGCCGTACAGATGCAGACCGATACCGTTACCGGAAAAACCTTCGTCTTTGGAAAGGACCTGAACCTGAACGATTTTTTCTTCAAATATGGAGTACGTATCAATCCCAATTTGGTGAAGGATGTTTATTCGGCCCCGATCACCTTGGCGAGCGGCGAGGGCCGGGAAGCACAGTACAGCCAGTATCCGTGGTTTTTTAGTCCGTTGAGCAGTAGTGCAAACAACCATCCTATTGTCACCAATATTGAAGCCGTAAAGTTTGATTATGCCAGCGCCATCGATACGCTTGGCAATCCCGTCAAGAAAACCGTTTTGTTGTCCACCTCGCCTGTGTCAAAAATTGTGGGGCTCCCCTTCCCTATTGACTTTGACGTAGAGATCCCCAAAAACCTGGAAGTGGTAAACCAAGGGCCCGACCCCAACGAATACCGTGCAGGGGAAATTCCACTGGCCGTTTTGCTGGAAGGACGTTTCAGCTCGGTTTTCCAAAATAGGGTAAAGCCGTTTAGCCTAAAGAATGCCAGGGATGAGGGCAAACCGGCAAAGCTGGTGGTAATAAGCGACGGTGACGTCATCAAGAACCAGCTACAGGGCAACCGGCCACTAGAGTTGGGTTATGATAAAATGACCCATCATTTTTACGGAAACAAGGAATTTCTGCTGAATACCGTCAATTACCTTCTGGATGACAGCGGACTTATAAACATTCGCACCCGCCAAATTGCCGTTCCTTTTTTGGACGAACAGAAAACGGCGGCCCAACGAAATCTATGGCAAACCCTTAACCTCTTGTTACCCTTGGCATTGCTGGCCATTTTTGGCTTTGCCTTCAGCTATTACCGCAGACGCAAATACAGGGGCTGAATGTTAATAAGTTTGTTTTAACAAACCCGTCAATTGAAATATATTTGTGCTTGAGATGCGTACAGAGCCTTGTTTTGGAAGATTCAGGGCGAAAATAGAAAAATACGTACCTTGGGAATCATTTGAAAAAATCACAACCAATGAAATTCATCGTATCGAGTTCCTATTTATTGAAACAACTGCAAGTATTGGGCGGGATCATCAATACCAACAATACCCTTCCCATCCTGGATAACTTTCTCTTTAACCTTGATGGCAATTCATTGACGGTCTCTGCCTCAGATCTTGAAACCACCATTTCATCAAAACTGGAAGTAGAGAGCAATGAAAAAGGGATGGTCTGCATTCCCGCAAGGCTACTGCTGGAAACCCTTAAGACTTTTGCCGAGCAGCCCCTCACCTTTACCGTTGAGGACAACAATACCATAGAGATAAGCAGCAACCACGGAAAATATGCCCTGGCCTATGCCAGCGGCGAAGAGTTTCCGCATGCCGTGGAACTCAAAGAACCTTCATCTACCGTTTTGCAAGGTGATGTTTTGGCCACTGCCATTTCAAAAACCATTTTTGCCACCGGAACCGATGAGCTTAGACCGGTGATGGGTGGGGTGTTCTTTCAATTCTCTACCGAAAACCTGGTCTTCGTGGCTACCGATGCGCACAAACTGGTAAAATATACCCGAAATGATATGAGTGCCTCCCAGACCGCTGAGTTCATTATGCCGAAAAAACCTTTGAACCTATTAAAAACCTTGGTAGCTGGCAGTGAGGAAGACGTAGTGATAGAATATAACGAGACCAACGCCAAGTTTATATTTGAGAACACCGAAATGGTCTGCCGGTTGATAGACGGGAAATATCCCAACTATGAAGCCGTCATTCCCCAGGAAAACCCGAATAAGTTGGTTATTGACAGAAACCAATTCCTCAATTCGGTGCGCCGGGTCGCTATCTTTTCAAGCAAAACAACCCACCAGATCCGTTTAAGGATTGCGGGGGCCGAGCTCAATATCTCTGCAGAAGATATCGATTATAGCAATAAAGCCGAGGAACGCCTTACCTGCGATTATCAAGGCGACGATATGCAAATTGGCTTTAACAGCCGATTCCTTACCGAAATGCTCGCCAACCTCACCTGTGACGAAGTTTCCCTTGAAATGAGCCTACCCAATCGCGCCGGCATCCTCACCCCAGTAGATGGACTTGACGAGGGCGAAAACGTTATCATGCTCGTCATGCCGGTGATGCTGAATAATTAAATTCTGAGGTATGGGGTTTGGGTTCTGAGTTCAGATAAAAAAAATAAAATATGTCCTGCCAATTTGGTGGGCTTTTTTTTTGGCTGAATGATTTGGCTTTCTGATGACAAATTGGTTTTTGGGCGATGGGGTGATAAGTATAATCCTTAAACCAAAAAAAATGAAAACTTTTTACAAAACTTTCTTCTTCCTACTCTTCGCAACTGCAGCCTTGCACGGCCAGACCATCGATGTTATCACGGGGTTAAATGACCCCTCAAGATTATTGCTTGATGGCAACGATCTCTATTACTCAACCCCTTCAGAGGTTTTTAAAATAGATATTACCCAAAGTTCCCCTACACCGGTTTCGGTAATAGATGGCCTTACCACCGCCACGGGGATGGCAAAGGGCGGCGATATTCTTTACATTGCCGAATTCAGTGCAGGACGTATTTCCAAAGTTGACCTGAGCGATCCCACCCCTACCTTAGAAACTGTCATCGCTGGGCTCACCACGCCCAACTTCTTGTTTTTAGACGGTAATACTATGTATTATTCAGACAACAATGCCGATATCGTAGCCAAATTTGACGTTACCGATCCCAGTCCCACCCCCGTCGTGGTAGCCACTTCGGCTTTTAACTTCAATCCAAGCGGACTTGCCTTGGATGGCAATATTCTATTTATGGGCCAAGGCCAGGCAAATAGAGTTTCCAAGGTTGATGTAACCAGCGGCAATACCCAACCCACAGATGTAGTGGTGGGAGTAAACAGGCCTTTGGGAATACGAATTGTGGGAACCGATCTTTTTATAGCCGAATATATCGGGAATAAGATTTCGAAAAAAGATCTTTCCAACAGCTCCACTACAGCTGAGGAAATTGTAAGCGGTTTAAGCAGTCCCACCGATATCGAAATTGGCGGCAATACACTTTTTATATTGGAAAAAGGCGCCAATAAAATCTCAAAAGTGGAGAATAT
Organism: uncultured Aequorivita sp.; assembly: GCA_964431895.1. Classification (GTDB taxonomy): domain Bacteria; phylum Bacteroidota; class Bacteroidia; order Flavobacteriales; family Flavobacteriaceae; genus Aequorivita. Next base: position 90 of record CAYSLM010000076.1, on the reverse strand, counting down.
CCTGGGGGTTAAAAATGAGAGTTTCAAAACCGGCCATATTCTTTTTCCCAATCCGGCCAGCGATTATTTGCAAATTTCCAATTTGGATAC
>CAYSLM010000075.1:0-13268 GCA_964431895.1 uncultured Aequorivita sp. | reverse complement strand
GCGGGCATGCTGTGCTCGGAAGCCGAGTTGGGCCTGACCGCGCAGTCCGCCGGCACACCGGGGCATCATTTAGAATTTGGTGCAGCCAATTGAACACCTGGGTGCCGGCGCGCTCCATAAGCTCCCAAGACGATATTTTCTGCTTTTCCAAGGTTGCCTTGTCTACCTGGTACAATTGCTCTGACGCTAATATTTTCATAGAAATGGATTGCTTGTGTGAAACGGTACAGGGTACAGGTTTCTGTATAGATACACGGTAATACGCACCCCGTCTTCCAAAGATAGCAACAAATGGCCGCATTGTTGAAAAGAAGGTTTATAACTAATCTTCTTTTTTTTGAAATGGCTGCCTTTTCTCCTTAATTTTAGGAAAAACCACAAAAATGGAATCCAGAGACAGTTCCCTTCGTGGCATGCGCCCCGAAATTCCTTCAGCCAAAATCACCCCCAATATGTCCCACGGTGAATGTTTTCAAAACGAAACATTGCGGCCGGTAATTAAGCTGCAAAACGATTTGTTGGTAGCAGTTTTTAGAAATTACGTGGCCAAGCACAAAAATGTATTTTACGATCTTACCATTGAAAAAAGACTTGATTATATTGAAAATGCGATCCATAAGGATATGAAATTCAGAAATTCGCTCAAGGGCATCATCATTGGCCAGTTTACCTTAGAGGAGTACCAAACCTACATCAAGAATTCATCGGCATTGAACAAAAGAATGATGGATATTGTAAAGGAACGCCTAAAAAGCAATATTCAATTGCTGGAATACGCTTTTGCAAAAGTGTGCTAGAACGCTTTGGGGAAAGTACCCACAGTTGGCTCATTCCAACAACGAAACCCCATTGAGGTCTGTAGTGAGTACCTCGCTCATATAATCAAAAAATGGTCGCAACAAGCCATAATGGTACAGAAGCCTTTCAGAAAAATCATCGGCAAGCACTTCGTTGTCAGTAAATGGATGCCTTACAAAATAGCTCTTTAGCCTGATCAGGTCAATATTCTCATCGTCCCGGTCAAAACCCTTGGGCGCAGACTTTACCGAATTCTCCTGGTTGAATTGGCCAAAGGCCTTTTTAAATTCAGGTTTCTTGAGGATGTCGCGAATTTCAGTACTGTCTATCTGAAATTCCTTTCTTATGCGCAATAAATCTTCAGGCTGTGGGGCAAAGAAACCACCGGCCATATAGCTATTTCCCGGTTGCAGCCGTAAATAATAACCGCCACGCCGTTCGGCCCCCGCTCTGGCGTAACTTACGCTCCGGTGCACATTATAGGGCGTTTTATCCTTACTGAAGCGTAGGTCGCGGTAAATTCTGAAGACTTTCTGGCTGGCGATTTTATCGGTTTGGTTCAGGCCCTTTTCCACCTCATCGTAAAAGGTTTTCAACTGTTTTTCATGCGTCAGGAATTCCTGTTTGTGATCCTGCATCCACTGGCGGTCGTTGTTTTTTTTAAGCGAAAGCAGAAAATCAAAAACAGCAGGGGAAATCACGGTTGCCATAACGGAAATTTTGATGGCAAAGATACATTCACAATGGGGAAAAACGACGTGAAATTGGACCAGAAAATTATTTTGTCTCTGGGAATTATTCCTGCCTTCCTCAGAAAAAAATTCCTATATTTACTGCAACAATCTTAAAATCAACTAACTATGAAAACCATTGCTAAACCGAACAAAGCTTTTTACATAATAGCCGTACTGATGCTATTGTGGAACCTGCTGGGTGTATATTTCTGGTTGTACGAAAACTTTTTGATGACTGAAGAGATTAGGGCTACCTACCCGCCAGAGCAGGTAGAATTGTTGAACCGCACCCCCGGATGGAGTGTCCTGGTTTATGGTATTGCCACCTTGGGCGGTCTTCTGGCAAGCATTCTTTTATTGGCCCGCAGAAAAATGGCTACTGCGCTCTTTGGGCTTTCCCTGGTGGCCATACTAGTGCAGATGGCCTATTGGATATTTTTTATGGATGCCGTTGGCATTATGGGCGCCGAGGCCATAGTCATGCCCCTTATCGTTATTGCCATTGCCATTTTTGAATACTATTACAGCAAGGGCGCGGCTAGAAATGGATGGCTCATTTAATTGGGACTAGCCATTGCAAAAATTGCTTTTTAAAAAGGCTTTTTAGGAGAAATATGCCTCTCATCAAAGTTCCGAAAACGGAATGTTTAAAATGGGGTACTTTTCCCAACCATTGTAGTCAAAATGCCATCATTCATATTCATACACCGTAAATCCATGCGATTCCATTTTGCTTCTCAACAAGTCCCGCATGCGTCTTTGCTCTTCGGTGCCGCCTTTATATCAAGGTAAAGCCAAAATAGCGTAAATGGACTGCTGTTTGCACCGAAGCCTGATCACTGCTGCTACAGGATGCAAACCATGCCAATAGTAAATATATTGGGAAAGATCTCAAAAATATGTAATTAACTGATTTAGAATCCCAAATCTCTTTCAATTTCCTCCATTTCAATGATGTCTGCGGCTTCCTGCAGGGTGGGCACCACGATCATTTCAAAAGGAACCTCATCAATATCGATGGCATCATTGACAATGACGAATGATTGTTTTGTCTTTCTATGGAGGTTTGAGGTTTTTAGGAACTGCAAAAGTTCCGGCAATTCAAGTGAATCGTATTTCAATAGGTTCAGCACCACATTTTGTCCTTTGTATTTTCTGGGAATTTGCTGCTCTATAAAAGAGGCAAAATCCATGATATCGTCCTTTTCGTCTTCAAGGACCACGTAATCGGGATGGTTCTCAATCTTCATGATGTTTAATTTTTGAAGCCAATAAATAAATGACCGCCATTCGGATGGCAACCCCGTTCTGCACCTGTTCAAGGATGATGGATTGTTTGCTGTCTGCCACATCGCTGGTGATCTCTACCCCGCGGTTGATTGGACCCGGGTGCATCACCACAATTTCTTTGTTTAGCGAGTCCAATATTTTCCTGTTCAGTCCAAATTGTTGGGTGTACTCGCGCGTGGTGGGGAAATAGCTGATGTCCATCCGCTCGTTTTGGATACGCAGCATATTGGCCACATCGCACCATTCCAAGGCTTTGCGCAGATCAGTTTCCACTTCTACATTAAGTTTTTCTATATATTTGGGAATAAGAGTTTTAGGGCCGCATAATTTAACGGAAGCTCCAAGCTTTTGAAGTGCAAAAATATTGGAGAGGGCTACCCGGGAATGAAGCACATCGCCCACAATCACCACTTTTTTTCCTGCCACATCACCCAGCTTCTCCCGAATGGAATAAGTATCGAGCAGGGCCTGGGTAGGATGTTCGTGCGCTCCATCGCCAGCGTTAATAATACTGGCCTTGATCTGCTTTGACAGAAAAACCCCCGCTCCCGGATTGGGGTGGCGCATGACTACCATATCCACCTTCATCGAGAGAATGTTGTTCACGGTATCTACCAGGGTCTCCCCCTTGGCAACCGACGAGCTTGAGGAGGCAAAGTTTACCACATCTGCCGAAAGCCGTTTTTCGGCAAGCTCAAAGGATAGTTTGGTACGGGTGCTGTTTTCAAAAAAGAGATTGGCAATGGTGATATCGCGCAGGGACGGCACCTTTTTGATGGGCCGGTTGATGACTTCCTTAAAATGATCGGCCGTTTCGAAGATGAGCTGGATATCGGCTTCGGTTATGTATTTTATTCCCAATAAGTGGTTTACGCTCAGTTCCATTTTTAGGTTTCTGGTTCGGGGTTTAGGGCCTGGCTATTGCCGGCAGGTTTGGGCTTTATTAAAATGACAGGATTTCTGTTTTATCTTTCATTTATAAATGATTTAGACTGCCGCTAAAAACTCACCACTCATAATTTTAGCAATCAACTCTTGACCAAATATACAGCATCTTCCCCATCATTTTCTTTCCAACATACTTTTACCTTTTCGCCATTTATGGCATCTACCTGCCTCCCGCGATAATCGGGCTGAATGGGCAAATGCCGGCTGAACCTTCGGTCAATCAAGGTGAGCAATTCAATCTCCAAAGGTCTTCCGAAGGATTGCACAGCGGTGAGTGCCGCCCGAATGCTTCGGCCGGTAAAGAGTACATCGTCTATAAAGATCACGTTTTTGTCTTCCACGATAAAGTCGATGCGGGTCTTGTTGGCCTCGAGTGGTTTGGTGCCCCTTCTGAAGTCGTCACGGAAAAAAGTTATGTCGAGATAGCCCAGCTTGATGTTCTTTATTTCATACTGGGTCTCGAGCAGGGATTTAAGCCGTTCTGCCAAATAGACGCCCCTCGGCTGGATTCCGATAAGTACGGTACGGGAAAAATCGTCGTGTTTCTCGATCAACTGGCAAGCCAAACGATTGAGCGCTATGTGTATCTCGGTAGCGTTGAGTAACAGTTTTTGGCTCATAGGAAAGTCCATCTTGGATTCGGAAAACAAAAATACATTTTTTTGGCTTTATAAATAAGGGTTGTCACCAAGGATTGAATGCCGAAAAAAGAGAAAGCCTTCCGGCCCACAGATTAACGGGGCAGGAAGGCTTAATATCAATTATAAATGGAGGTTTATTTCTTGCCGTCCATTTTGTCCTTCAGTTCCTGAAGTTTTGCATTGGCATCGCCCAAGGTGGTCTTGGCCTCTTCTGCGGCAGCGGCCTGTTTTTTGGCAGCTTGCTTTACGATTTTGGCTTCTTCCTCCTTGTGGATGGTCATATGGGAGGCCACCACTTTCTTGAATTCCTTGTTGAATTCAATAATTTGGAATTCGGCCTCTTCGCCTTTCTTCAACATGGAACCGTCTTCTTTTTCAAGATGGCGGTTGGGAACAAAGGCCACGATATCATCGTTGAATTTTACGGTAGCGCCCTTGTCTACTATTTCATCAATAGTAGCGGTATGCTTGGTGCCCACTGCAAATTCATCCTCATATTTGTCCCAAGGGTTTTCCTCGGTCTGTTTGTGGCCAAGGCTCAACTTGCGGCCTTCCACGTCCAGTTCCAAAACAACCACTTCCAGTTCGTCACCAATATTGGTAAACTCACTTGGGTGCTTGATTTTCTTGGTCCAGGAAAGATCGCTGATGTAGATAAGCCCGTCAATACCTTCCTCAAGCTCAACGAATACGCCAAAGTTGGTAAAGTTGCGCACAATACCTTTGTGGCGTGAGCCTACAGGATACTTTTCGGTGATATCGGTCCAAGGATCGGGAGTAAGCTGCTTGATGCCTAGGCTCATTTTGCGCTCCTCCTTGTCCATAGTAAGGATTACGGCTTCAACCTCATCGCCTACGTTTACGAAATCCTGGGCGCTACGCAGGTGCGTGCTCCAAGACATTTCACTTACGTGGATTAGACCTTCCACTCCTTCGGCCACCTCGATAAACGCACCATAGTCGGCTATTACCACTACTTTGCCTTTTACTTTGTCGCCTACTTTGAGCTCCTCGCCCAAAGCTTCCCATGGGTGGGGTTTCAGTTGTTTTAGACCGAGTTGGATACGGGTTTTGTCCTCATCAAAATCAAGGATTACCACGTTCAGTTTCTGATCGAGCTCAACAATCTCATTCGGGTGGTTGATGCGTGACCAGGAAAGATCGGTAATGTGAACCAATCCATCAACCCCTCCAAGATCAACGAATACACCGTAGGAAGTGATGTTTTTGACAACGCCCTCAAGCACCTGACCTTTTTCAAGCTGCCCGATGATTTCTTTTTTCTGCTCTTCGATATCGGCTTCAATAAGTGCTTTGTGTGAAACCACAACGTTTTTGAACTCGTGGTTTATTTTTACCACTTTAAATTCCATGGTCTTGCCCACGTACATATCGTAATCGCGGATAGGCTTCACGTCAATTTGTGAACCTGGCAAGAAGGCTTCAATACCGAACACGTCAACGATCATACCACCTTTGGTACGGCATTTTACGTAACCGTTTACAATGGTGCCTTCGTCGTAGGCCGCATTTACGCGGTCCCAGGCCTTAATGGTCCTGGCCTTGCGGTGGCTTAGAATCAATTGTCCATTGCTGTCTTCACGTACGTCAATAAGGACTTCTACCTTATCGCCTACTTTAAGGTCTGGATTGTAGCGGAATTCGTTGAGCGAAACAACGCCTTCGCTCTTGGCGTTGATGTCGATAATTGCATCGCGGTCTGTAATGTGGATCACCTCGCCTTCAACCACTTCATCGTCTAAGGTATCTACGAAGTTTTCGGCTACCAATTTCTCAAATTCCTCCAACTTTCCGTCGTCGATGGGCTCAATGCCTTCCTCGTAGTTGTGCCAGTTGAATTCTTCAAGAAATTTTTCAGGATCTCTTTCCTTAAGCGACATTTCTGCCTTGGGCTTAGAGTTTTCCTTTACTTCGACCACCTCGGTATTGGTATCATCGGTTGGCATTTCCGCTACTGCGGATTTTTCTTGTTCTGTTGCAGCTTTTTCTTCAGCCACTTCTTTGTTTGCTTTGTCAGCCATTTTGTGTTTTAAAATTGGTTCAGAGAGCTATTGACCCTTCAAACCAATGCTTTGTATTCTGCGCTATTCCAGGATTTTTACGCGACTATCGCCCAGAAGGGTTGTTATAGTTTTTCGATTTTCAATCCTCTTCAATCCCGATTCGCCGCAAAGAGGGGTGCAAAAGTAATACTTCTGTTTTGAAAATCAAAAGGTTTGGCCGACGAAACCGGGATTTATTATTGATCTTTAAAAAGATATGGCAGGGATTGAGGATTAAACTTTTGGCGGCCGATGTTTTTCCGAAAGCTTAAGCCAAGAATCCTTAAGCCCATTTAAAACAGGCGGCCCTGGCCGTCACTGCCATTTTCTGGTCCCGAAGAACCATTCTGCTTGCTGGGGTTCTGTCCTGCAACATCTTCTTCGTCAATAACATCCAGATCCTCGGGCTTTGGCGGTGCCGGCGGCTCGAAGGGAAGCGATGGCAGGGCGTTTATCTCCAGTACTTTTTCCTTGGTAAGCTGGTTGCCCATGGCGGTGATTCCTTTTACGGCAATAAACTCTTCGAGATTTACCTCCAGGTTTTCCTCGCGCTCCTTGCCGCGTTTTTTGGCAAAGACCACTTCGGCCATGGGGCGGTAATCTGTAAAGATCTTTTCGAGATAGGAATTGGGGTGGTCTGTTATTATGGTTTCTTCCTTATCGGGATTTTCTACCACGAAGCGCTTTACGTAAAACAGCTCTTTCTCTCCTTCCCAATAAATGGCGCTCAGCGGTTTTTTAGGATCCCACTTTTCGAGGATGATCATATCATCGTCAAACCTTAGTGTCAGGTCTGGGATCACGGTTTTCACAACGCCTTTTTGGTTTACGATAAGCAGGCGGTCGTCTTTTTTAAATTCGCCCAGCAATTCGCCCCGCTCGTCAACGTTGAGGCGCTGCACGGTCTCGTCAAACCATATTTTTCGGGGTTTTAGGGTGGAAAGGCCTTTTTCCTTGAGCTCTATTTTTTTGATGGTGTATTTGGTGACGATGTTTCCCTTGGAGTTTCTTCCCTTGACCAATTGATCGGCAAAATCGAGATCAAACTTGAGTTTTTTGATGCTTCCGCTCTGGCGCAGATAAATGGTCACCACCTCGGCCTCTCCGTTGGGATTGGCCGTAAAATATAGCACCTTAGAGCCTTTGGTGCCATTGGTCATATCATATTCCCGGTCGCGGGTGACCGAGGTTACGGCAAAACGCTTTACATAGTTGGCCCCGCGCTTGCCGTCGCGATAGATCATGTTGTAAATGGTGCGCTTATCTTTCTTTTTGAAAACCGCCACGTGAATGATCCCCTTGCCCACAAAGGTCTTTTGGTCTACTTTGGTGACCATCATGGTCCCGTCTTCGGTAAAGACGATAATATCGTCAATATCGCTGCAATCGGTAACGTACTCATCGCGCCTTAGGCTGGTGCCCACAAAGCCCTCCTCGCGGTTTACATAGAGCTTGGTGTTGCGGATGACTACTTTGGTAGCCTCAATATCGTCAAAGGTCCTGATTTCGGTCTTGCGCTCACGGCCGTTGCCGTAATCCTTTTTCAATCTTTTGAAATAGTCTATGGCATACTCAATTAGATGCTCTAAGTGATGCTTTATTTGGGCAATGCTATCTTCCAGTGCGTCAATCTTTTGCTGTGCCTTGTCTATATCAAATTTTGAAATGCGCTTGATCCGGATTTCGGTCAACCTAACAATATCTTCCTGGGTCACTGCACGCTTTAGATGCTTGATGTGGGGCTGAAGACCTTTATCGATGGCGGCAATCACGCCTTCCCAGGTTTCTTCTTCCTCAATGTCGCGATAGATGCGGTTTTCGATAAAAATTCTTTCCAGAGAAGCAAAATGCCACTGCTCTTCCAGTTCCTCCAACTGGATTTCGAGTTCTTGTTTCAGCAATTCCACGGTACGGTCTGTACTGCGGCGGAGCATTTCGGAAACACCGATAAACAGGGGCTTGTTGTCCTCAATGACGCAGCCCAGGGGCGAAACGGAGGTCTCGCAGCCGGTAAAGGCATAGAGCGCATCGATGGTCTTGTCTGGCGAGATACCGCTGGGCAAATGGATCTGGATCTCTACTTCGGCGGCGGTGTTGTCCTCTATTTTTTTGATTTTGATTTTCCCCTTATCGTTTGCCTTTAAGATGGTATCAATAAGGGAGGAAGTATTGGTGCCGAAAGGAATTTCGGTAATTACTAGCGTATTCTTGTCGAGTTGGTTGCTGCGGGCCCGGCTGCGGATTTTTCCCCCGCGCATACCGTCGTTGTAATCGGCCACGTCAATCAATCCCCCAGTGGGAAAATCGGGATATAATTGAAACCGCTTGCCCTGCAGATGTTTGATGGAAGCGTCAATGAGCTCATTAAAGTTGTGCGGAAGTATTTTTGTGGAAAGTCCCACGGCAATACCTTCGGCCCCCTGGTGCAGCAGGAGCGGAAATTTTACGGGCAGGTTGATGGGCTCCTTCTTTCGGCCGTCATAGGAAGCCTGCCAAGTGGTGACTTTGGGGTTGTACACAACGTCTAGCGCAAACTTTGAAAGCCTTGCCTCAATATATCGCGGAGCGGCGGCACCGTCGCCGGTGAGGATATTTCCCCAGTTTCCCTGGGTGTCTATCAATAAATCCTTTTGACCAATCTGCACCATGGCATCGCCAATGCTGGCGTCGCCATGCGGGTGGTATTGCATCGTGTGGCCAACGATATTGGCAACCTTATTATAACGCCCATCGTCCAAATCTTTCATGGACTGCATAATACGGCGCTGTACGGGCTTAAAACCGTCCTCAATGGCAGGCACGGCGCGTTCCAGGATTACATAGCTGGCATAATCCAAAAACCAGTCGCGGTACATGCCAGTTACTTTGGTGATGGTTTCACCAGAGTCATTTTGGTTTTCAATGGGTTGCTCGTTATGTTTTTGTTCTTCGCTCATTTTTTGTAACCTGAGGTATGAAAAATGGATAGACCGGAATAGGGGCACGGGCCGTATTTTCCCCTCCCAACTCCATTAATCCATTTGCTATTTTCCATATTCAATTAATCCATTTTCACTCCCGAAGAATTCACTCCTCCACCCTATCCAGTTCCACCTTCAAATTTTCAATAATAAACTCCTGCCGGTCCGGCGTGTTTTTGCCCATATAGAACGAAAGCAGTTCCTCGATGCTCATGGCCTTGTCAAGCATAACGGGGTCAAGGCGCATATCGCTGCCTATAAAATGCTTAAACTCATCGGGCGATATTTCACCCAAGCCTTTAAAGCGGGTAATTTCCGGTTTTGGCTTTAGCTTATCTATGGCCGCTATCCTTTCTTCTTCGGAATAGCAATAAATGGTTTCTTTTTTGTTTCTTACACGGAACAGCGGCGTTTGCAGGATGTACAAATGCCCTTCCTTGATCAATTCCGGGAAAAACTGGAGGAAAAAGGTAATGAGCAGAAGGCGGATGTGCATTCCGTCGACATCGGCATCGGTGGCGATAACGATGTTGTTGTACCGTAGGTCCTCCATCGAGTCCTCAATATTTAGCGCGGCCTGCAGGAGGTTGAATTCCTCGTTTTCATAAACGATTTTCTTTGTCATCCCGTAGGTGTTCAACGGTTTTCCGCGAAGCGAAAAAACCGCTTGGGTATTGACATCACGGCTTTTGGTGATGCTTCCGCTGGCCGAGTCGCCCTCGGTGATAAACAGGGTCGATTCCAGATTGCGTTCGTTCTTCACATCCTGAAGGTGCACGCGGCAGTCGCGCAATTTTTTGTTGTGCAGATTGGCCTTTTTGGCACGGTCGCGGGCCAGTTTGCGGATTCCGCTGAGCTCCTTGCGTTCGCGTTCGGCCTGTACTATTTTCTTTTGGATGGCATCGGCCGTGTCGGGGTTTTTGTGCAGATAATTGTCCAGCTGTGTTTTTACGAAATCATTGACAAAGGTGCGCACGGTGGGCAGGTCGCCGCCCATATCGGTACTGCCGAGCTTGGTTTTGGTCTGGCTTTCAAAAACCGGCTCCATGACCTTGATGCTGATAGCCGCCACTATAGACTTGCGCACATCGCTGGCGTCGTAGTTTTTATTGTAGAATTCACGCACGGTCTTGACCAGGGCCTCCCGGAAAGCCGAAAGGTGCGTGCCGCCCTGGGTAGTATTTTGTCCATTTACGAAACTGTGGTATTCCTCACTGTACTGCGTTTTGCTGTGGGTCATCGCAATCTCGATGTCGTCGCCCTGAAGATGGATTATGGGATAGGCGCAATCTTCCTCCGAGATGTTTTCGCTCAACAGATCTTTCAGACCATTTTCCGAATGGAACTTTTCGCCGTTAAAATCTATGGTTAGCCCCCGATTGAGATACACGTAGTTTTTGAGCATCCTTTCCACATACTCGGTACGGAACTTAAAGTTTTTGAAGATAGACTCATCGGGAATAAAAATGACCTTGGTTCCCTTGCGCTTACTGGTTTCCTCAATGGTAGCATCATTGGTAAGCTCGCCCAGGGTAAATTCAGCGGTTTTTATTTGGTTGTCACGAACCGATTCCACCTTAAAAAATGCCGAAAGGGCATTCACGGCTTTGGTACCAACGCCATTCAATCCCACCGATTTTTTAAACGCACGGCTGTCATACTTGCCGCCGGTGTTCATCTTCGAGACAACGTCTACCACCTTTCCCAACGGGATGCCGCGGCCATAATCGCGCACCTTTACTTCCTTATCCTTGATTCGTACCTCGATGGTCTTGCCGGCGCCCATCACAAATTCATCTATGGAATTGTCCAGCACCTCTTTAAGCAGGATATAGATACCATCGTCTGGCGAGGAGCCATCGCCAAGTTTGCCAATGTACATCCCCGGCCGCATCCGGATGTGTTCCTTCCAATCGAGCGAGCGTATGTTGTCTTCAGTATATTGCGTTTCGGTCATAGTTTTGGGTGTGGGGTTGCTAATATAAATATACGGGAGCACTTGTGAAACCAATAGCTGGGAAAGTAATTAACAATAAACTGCAGCAGATTGTTAGTAAAAATTCCCTCTGGCAAATAAAGTAAAAATTTCAACAACTGTCCCGCTTGTTTTTGAAGGTTTTGGTATTGGTGATAATAACAACGATTGCTAATATTTTGCAAATAAAGCCTGGCTTTTTGCGGGGTGTGAATTCTTTTTTTAACTTCATACCGCAAACCGAAATAATGTATGGAATTTATAGATTATTACAAAATTTTAGGGCTGGACAAAAGTGCCTCACAAGCCGATATCAAAAAGGCGTACCGCAAACTGGCCCGAAAGCTCCACCCCGATCTGAACCCCAACGACAAGGAGGCTCAAAGAAAGTTTCAACAGCTCAATGAGGCCAATGAAGTGTTGAGCGATCCCGAAAAGCGCAAGAAATACGACCAGTACGGCAAAGACTGGCAGCATGCCGATGCTTTTGAGGAGGCCCGCAAGCAACAACAGCAGCGTGGCGGAGGAGGCTTTGGCGGATTTGGTGGCGGAAGGACCTACACCACGGGCCAAGGCTTTGATGAAAGTCAATTTTCTGATTTCTTTGAAAGTATGTTTGGCGGCGGCGGTTTTGGAAGCAGCAGCGGCCGCAGGCAACAGGCCCAATTCAAGGGGCAGGATTTTAATGCCACCTTAAGGCTGAACCTGACCGACGTGCTAAAAAGCCAAAAACAGACCATAGACCTGGGGGAGAAAAAAATTCGACTTACCATCCCCGCCGGAGTTGAGGACGGGCAGACCATCAAGATAAAAGGCTATGGTGGCGAGGGAGTGAGTGGCGGCCCCAAGGGCGACCTTTACATAACTTTTGAAATATTCAACAATACCCGCTTTAAAAGGCTGGAAAGCGACCTGTATGCCACCGAGGAGATTTCGCTCTACACCGCGGTTTTGGGAGGCGATATCACCGTTGATACCCTTAGCGGAAAAGTAAAACTGAAGGTGAAACCGGGCACCCAAAACGACACCAAGGTAAAACTGAAGGGAAAAGGTCTCCCTAAATACAAAAAGGAAGGCCAGCATGGCGATCTGTATATTACCTATAAAGTGAGTCTGCCGGAAAACTTATCGGAAAGAGAAAAAGAACTGTTCAATGAACTTTCAAAATTGAGATAATGGTACAGAAAAGATACATATTGGTAAAACGATTTTGCGAAAAATCCCACATCGAGGATACCTTTGTGCAAAATCTATTTGAATACGGATTGGTAACCTACCAAGAAAAGGAAAACGAACTTTTTATAGATGAAAATGATATTTCGGAAATAGAGCGGCTCTTTCGGCTACACCACGATCTGGGAATAAACTTTGAAGGTCTCGATGTGATCAAACGCATGATGAAACGAATGGAAAAGCTTGAGCGTGAAATGGATAGAATACAAAAACGACTTCAATTGTACGAGTAGCCATTTGCAAAAAGAACGATAAATTCTATCAAAAAAACTGTTAAAAGCGATTTTTGGATTTTTTCATTCTGCTATCTTTAGCCAACTATGAAAAAAATCATCACTATCTTTTCGTTATTTGCCGCCACCGCAACCTTTGCGCAACAGGCGGTTTCTTTCGGCACACAAGCCCAAACCTTTCAACCATCTTCCCTAAGCTCTAAATTGGCTGTCCAAGCCCCATTGGAGACTTCCGTGAAACAGGAGCGCGTTCCCTATTACGGTCACCGAAAAGCCTCTGGCAGCGCCTCGCCCTATGAGTGGCAATGGGTACGCGATGGCATTTGGACAGGGGCCGGTCTAGCGGGTTCGGCCATAGGATTATATCTTATTAAGAACAAGGATGACATGACC
>CAYSLM010000074.1:0-13306 GCA_964431895.1 uncultured Aequorivita sp. | reverse complement strand
GCCTTCTTTGGGGTTTTGGTCCATAAAGCGCTCCAACACATAAAGTACCGTGGCGCTGCTCATGTTTCCGTAAAGTTTCAGCACTTCCTTGGTTTCATCTATATTCTTGCCCAGGCCGCCAAAAAGATCTTCTACCGTTTGTACTATCTTTTTCCCTCCGGGGTGAAAGATAAGGTGGTCAATATCCTTTATTTCCAAATTATTGCGTTCCAAAAAAGGATGGACAATGGCCGGGAAATGGGCGGCTATCTTTTCGGGCACGCTTTTGTCAAGCACCATCTGTAGGCCCGTGTTCACCAGATTAAAGCCCATCATATCGGTGGCATCATAAAAGTGGTACATGGCTTCATCACATATCTGGGGACCCGGATCTTCCTCTTTTGAAGATAGAAGGACGCAGGCGGCGCCATCGCCAAAAATAGCCGCGCTCACCACATTGACCATAGAAAAATCCTCCAATTGGAAAGTGGCCGTGGGGGCCTCAAGCGCAATGACTGCAGCGCGTTTTCCGGGATTTGCCTTTAAGAAATTGTTGGCGTAGATAATTCCAGAAATGCCCGCGGCACAACCCATCTCGGTAACCGGGAGACGCACAATGTCCTGCTTCATCTTGAGGTCATTGATGATAAATGCGTCAACAGAGGGTATCATAATGCCCGTACAGCTCACGGTTATGATAAAATCAATATCTGTAGGTTGCCATCCGGCCTTGTCCAAAGCTTTTTGTAGGCACTGCCTGCCCAGTTTGGTGATTTCCCTTTCATATATCTTGTTTCTGGCTTCAAAACCAGTATTGGTAAACACCTCGATAGGATCCATAATGGAATAGCGCCTATTGACCCCGGCATTTTCAAAAATTTTTTTCACTTTTCTCTGAAAGCGTCTGTCCTGTCCCTGCGTCCATTGCTCGACGAAGGGAATGACCTCCTCCGTCTTTCGGCTGTAGGCGGGCAGTTGCTTGGAGACTGTGGTTATTTTTACGTTCATATTGTCTTTTTCAAAATCCATTGGTAGCGGAAGGCCCAACACCAACGTATGCTGCTTTTTTGGTTTGGAATTCGCGTTGCCATTTTTTCAAGTTCACTTCTTCTAAACCCACTTGCTATTGAGATCAAGCCATCGTTCCACGCAGTTTCTGACCTCAGAAAAAGCTTCCAAAATAACTTGAACAAATTAAAAGCGGTCCTATTTCGATGTAAGTCGTTAACAATGAGGCCCATTTCGTTCTTTTCCATTAGTACCTTTAAAAGGCTTTCAATTTCTTCATTGCCGAAATGGTGCAGAAACAGTGTACATAATGCAATATCGGAATTCGGAATTGATTTTTGGTCCAAAAAAACGTCAACTTTTTGAAAACTTAAACTCGGATAGTCACGGCTTTCCTTTTTTGCCATTTCGAGGATGTTTTGGTTAAAATCCAGTCCTATTCCTTTGATATTTAGTTGGTGCTTTCGCCCAAAATCAACACATTGCCGCAGTTGGGCCCCATCGCCACAACCCACGTCAAGAATAACTACCTCTTTATATTTGGGATGTGCTTTCAGCAACTTGTCAAGCGCATTGATAGTGACGCCATAGCCGCCCAGCCATTGGTTTACCGTTTTTAGATCGGTCAATAGCCGTTGCATTTCGACACCCCGAAAATCGAGGTTGTCCATGATTTCATTTTGCGAAGATCTATGCTGCTTGTTGAAGTTTATCATATTATTTGGGGCTACCGTGGGTTTTTTCGATTATTTTTGGAAGGATGGAGGGTATCATTCGCATTACTGCGAAACCAATATTTGAAACCGTGTTATTCATTAGCGCCCGCTGTACCAACCGTCCCGTGCGCAGGCGTTTTGAAAATTCTGTCGCCCAGTGGGTCTCATAATCCTGTTCCAGTTTATTTCTACTGAAATCCTCCTCTTTGAAGGCCTGAATAAAAAGTGTGGAAAAAATTTGCGCACTTCTTATGGCCATGGCCATCCCATTTCCGCAAAGCGGATGGATGAGCCCAGCACTGTCGCCCAGCATAAAGATATGGTTCTCTACGGTCTTCTTTTTTTGGAAGGAGATCTGGCTAATGGTCAGTGGCTTTTCAAACAAAGGTTTTGCTTCTTGAAAGAAACTTCGCAAATAAGGATTTTTTGAAAGTTCCTCTTTTTGGAAGCCGTCAATTCCGGAGTGTTTTTTAAAGGAGTTAAAAGTAGCCAGATAGCAGGCGTTTACGGCATTGGTTTCTGTACGGCTCAACCCGCAATAGCCGCCATTAAAATTGTGAAGGGCAACGGTATCATCTGGGAAGTCGCAATCGTAATGCGCTTTTACCGCGAGCCAGGGCGATTTTTGCTGGATAAAACTTCTCTTGAGATATGTGTCCAGATTGGAACGTTTTCCGAAGGCTCCAATTACAAATTGGGCTTCCATGCTCCCGCTTCTCTGGGTGAAAACGGAAAAACGGCCACTTTCAAAAACTACCTTTTCCACCGTGTCAAATATGACATCAACCTTTTTTTCAACGGCTTCAAACAGCAATAAATCAAATGAATATCGACTTATACCGAACCCACCGAGGGGCAGCCTGGCGCTGAGCAGGTGGCCTGCGGTATTGGTGATTTGGAAATTGTCAATTTTTTTTGCTCCTACGGCCAGAGGGTCAATTCCCAGGGAATTTAAATAAGGAAGCACTTCGTTGCTCACATATTCACCGCACACCTTGTGGTGCGGAAATTCATTTTTCTCAATTAGGCAAATCCTGCAGTTTGTTTGTGAAAGGTGAAGGGCTGTGGTTAAACCAGCCAGGCCCCCGCCAATTATCAAGACATCATATTTTGCATTTTTCGCCATTGGGTCTAAAAATAAAAAATCCCGCACAAGATGGATGCGGGATTTTTAAAATAGTTGGTTTAATTATTGGTTAGCCTGTTGTTGGGCTTCTTTCTTCATCTTTTCATTGGGAACGATAGCCAAGTTTACCCTTCTGTTTTTGGCCCGGCCGGCTGCCGTACTATTGTCGGCAATTGGCGCAGTTTCGCCAAACCAGTTGGTGGTAAATCTACTGGGGCTCAAGCCTTTTACCTGCACAAAGTAATTGGTAACAGCCTGTGCGCGGTTTTTGGAAAGGGTCATGTTCATCTCCTCTGCCCCTACGCTATCAGTATGTCCCACAACAAGCACGTCTGTATCGGGATATTCCTTCAGTACACTCGCCAGCTTGTCAAGGGTTTGTTGTGAGGCCGCGTTAATATTATATTTTGCGGTATCAAAATATACCCCGCTGTTCTCGTCAAAGGTTACGACAATTCCATCGTCAACCCTTTCTACCTGGGCTCCGGGGATTTCCTGTTCAATTTCCTGGGCCTGTTTGTCCATTTGGTTTCCGATAATCACACCGGCCGTACCGCCCACTACGCCGCCTATTACGGCACCAAGCTCGCCATTGCCGCCTTTGCCAACGTTATTCCCAATAATGGCGCCCAAAATGGCACCACTGGCGGCCCCTATTACGGCACCCTTTTGTTTGTTGTTGGCATTTCGGGTGGCTTCACAGCTTCCCAAACTAAAAATCAGGGTCAATGCCAATGCTGCAGTTATGGTTTGTCTAAAAATGGTCTTCATAATTATTGTTCGTTTATTTTACTAAAGTTCATATTTATTTTAAAAGGTTTGCCATCAAGGCTTACGGTCTGTTCCCAGCGCATGGACGATTCGGTCAACTTGGCCAGTCGTAGCCTGAAGCCTACATCGGTATCTGATTTACCCTTGGCGTTGGTTGGCTTCAAAAGGAAATCATATAGTCCAGTGGTGGGGTCTATTTCTTGGATGGTAAAAATGAAATTCCGTTCCCCGGTGGGGCAATCGGGATCTTCAATGGAATAATTACCTGTATTGTTGTTGGGGATAAAGCGCCAGGTACTGCCCTCAAAGCATTCGGCCGAGGTATCGTTGAATACCGTGACGTTGAAAGTGCCCCGGGTATCATACGAGATATCGTCAAGAGACCAATAGCCCTTTATTACTTTTTTTGACTCCTGCACGGTCTTGGGTGTACCGCACGCGAATGTTGTGGCCGCAATAACGGCCAGGATGATGAATTTTTTCATAAGATTTTTTTTAGGTTAAAATTTGGTTTCTTTGGTTTTTACCTTCTGAATAAACTTGAAAGCAATGACAGTACAAGAAGTACCAGGAATATCCAAAAAATAATTTTAGCAATTTCGGCGGCACCTGCTGCGATTCCACCAAATCCAAAAATGGCCGCAATAATTGCGATGATTAAGAAAATAACAATCCAGCGTAACATAATAGTTGGTTTTAATGATTAGTACTTCACTAAAGTAAACAACTATTTTAACGTTGGTACTTTCTTTATCTAAAGTTTAACAGCGAATGTTAAAAGATTAGTAAGACAATAAATCCTTAAGGGATTGCTTGAATTTTTTCTTAGGAAGGTATTGCGATTCCAATTTTGCCGCAAAGGGAATGGGGGTATCAAGGCTTGCCACCCGCCGGACGGGAGCATCCAGATTTTTAAAACAGTTTTCCATAATAAGGGCGGAAATATCGGAAGCAATTCCCCCAAAAAGAGAATCTTCCTGCAAAATGATCACTTTCCCTGTTTTTTTCACCGAGCTGAAGATGGCTTCAGTATCCAAAGGCGCAAGGGTACGCAGATCCAGAAGATCGGCCTTTATTTCTGGGTTTTGGTCCAAAGTGTCAAGTGCCCAATGTACTCCTGCCCCATAGGTGATTATGGTAACGTCATTTCCTTCCCGCAATAGGGAAGCTTTTCCCAAGGGCAAGGTATAATAATCAACCGGCACTTCCTGCCGTATACTTCGGTATAAGGCTTTGTGCTCAAAAAACATTACGGGATTGGGATCTTCAATACTCGTGGCCAACAAGCCCTTGGCATCATAGGGAAATGCGGGATATACCACCTTTAGTCCGGGCGTATGCGTAAACCAAGCCTCATTGGTCTGGCTGTGGAAAGGCCCGGCCCCCACTCCGGCCCCACAGGGCATGCGCACCACCACATCGGCTTTCTCGTTCCAGCGGTAATGGCTTTTTGCCAAATAGTTGATAATGGGATTGAAACCGGAGGTCACAAAATCAGCAAACTGCATTTCAACTACCGCCTTAAAACCATTGATAGACAAGCCCATGGCCGTGGAAATGATGGCAGATTCACAAATGGGGGTATTGCGCACGCGTTCTTTGCCAAATTGCTCCACAAAACCCTCGGTAATCTTAAAGACCCCGCCATATTCGGCCACATCCTGCCCCATGATCACCAAATTGCCATGACGCTCCATGCTTTGTCGCAAACCTTGGGAAACGGCATCAATAAGCCTAATGTTTTCCTTTTCGGAAGAACTTTTTACTTCTGTGTATTTGTGGGCTTTAAAAACATCATCAATCTCTTGGGTTTCGGAAGGATCAATTTCGGGCTCGGCATTGGCCAATTCCCAATTCTCGTCAATTTCCTGTTTTATTTCTCTTTTGTACTGTTCAATTTTATCTTCTGAAAGAACGCCTTCCTCCAGCAAGAAATTTTCAAAATTGAGAAGCGGATCGCGCAGGCCCCATTCATCAATCAAATTCGTAGGTACATATTTGGTACCACTGGCCTCCTCATGCCCACGCATCCGGAAGGTTTTGAATTCCAAGAGAATAGGCCGCGGATTTTTGCGAACACTTTCGGCCAATTGCATAAGCGTGGTGTAAACCTCCAGGATATTGTTCCCTTCCACTATGTGGCTTTCCATGCCGTAGCCCTTGCCGCGGTCGGCAATGTTTTCGCAATTATACTGTTCATGGGTCGGGGTGGAAAGACCGTAACCGTTGTTTTCCACACAAAAAAGTACGGGGAGTTGCCACACGGAAGCCACGTTCAAAGCCTCGTGGATATCACCCTCGCTAGTGCCGCCCTCGCCGGTGAACACGGCGCATACCTTATTATTATTTTTCAATTTATTGGCCAGGGCAATGCCATCGGCCACGCCAAATTGGGGCCCCAAGTGGGAGATCATCCCCACAATATGAAACTCCTGAGTGCCAAAGTGGAAGCTGCGGTCACGGCCTTTGGTAAATCCGTTGGCCTTGCCCTGCCATTGGCTAAACAAGCGGTGCAGGGGAATGTCGCGCATGGTAAAAATACCCAAATTGCGGTGCATGGGAAGGATGTATTCATCCTTGTCGAGCACAGCGGCCACTCCCACCGCTATGGCCTCCTGCCCTATGCCGCTAAACCATTTGGAAACCTTTCCCTGCCTGAGCAGGATAAGCATCTTCTCCTCTATCATCCGGGGTTTCAACATGCCCAGATAGAGGTTGGTCAAAGTGTCGTTATCAAGATTTTTTCGGTCGTAATCAAAGTAAATCTGGGAAGTGGTCTCGGGTTTCATCTTAAAAAATTAGCAACCCCAAAATTAGGAAAAAACCCGTTGCAACAAGGATTATCGCATCAAAATTTATCTGCTGAAAAACTTCGGCAAATTGGTATATTTGTATTCTTAAAATCAAAAACCATGAACAATATCCCGAGTGTAGATTTGGCAGATTTCCTTTCAGATGATCCAAAAAGGAAGCAGAAATTTGTGGAGGAAATAGGTTCGGCCTATGAGGAAATAGGCTTTGTTTCGCTCAAGAACCATTTTTTGAGCGACGAACTTGTTGACGAACTTTATAAAGAAGTGAAGAGTTTTTTTGCGCTTCCCCTGGAAGTAAAGGAAAAATATGAAATAGAAGGTCTTGGCGGCCAGCGCGGATACGTTTCCTTTGGAAAGGAACACGCCAAAGGCAAAAAAGAAGGCGACCTCAAGGAATTCTGGCATTTTGGCCAGGAGCCCACGCCCGATGCCAATCTCTCGGAAACCTACCCTCCAAACGTACAGGTAAGGGAATTGCCCGACTTTAACCACACGGGTATGGAAGCCTACCGAATGCTGGAAAAAACAGGTATCTATGTGCTGCGGGCCCTGGCACTATACATTGGCCTGGACGAATTTTACTTTGACCATTGGGCCACCAACGGCAACAGCATCCTGCGCCCCATCCACTACCCGCCCATTACCGAAGAACCCAAAGGGGCTGTGCGTGCCGGTGCCCACGGCGATATAAACCTCATTACCTTATTGATGGGCGCGTCGGCCGGTGGATTGCAGGTATTGCGAAAAGATGGCGAATGGATTGATGCCATCCCCAATGAAGACGAACTGGTAATAAACGTGGGCGATATGCTGGAACGGCATACCAACAACAAGTTGCGCTCTACCATTCACCGAGTGGTAAACCCACCCCGTGAGGAATGGGACCAACCGCGGTATTCCATCCCATTCTTTATGCACCCGCGCAGCGATATGAAATTGAACTGCCTCCCTGAATGTATAGACGAGGAGCATCCAAAGGCCTATGAAGATATCACGGCCGGCGAATTCCTACACCAACGCTTGGTAGAGATAGGATTGATAAAGAAATAACCCTTCGACTGCGCTCAGGGACCGCCCTTCGACTGCGCTCAGGGACCACTCGGTGGTTGGGGGGTGTCGAAACCATATTTAATCGATAACCATTAATCGCAATTCGTGAAATCGTTAGAAGATCAATTAAAAAACCTGTTTCCCGATCACAAACCAGAAGAAGTGCCCGACACCGAAGCGGCGCCCACCGTCTGGTTGCAGGACGAACCATTGCTGTGTAAGTACGAAAAACGCAAGGGCAAACCCATAACCATAATTGATGGATATAACGGCGCCACCAGTGATTTTAAAACCCTTGCCAAGGAGATAAAGCAACTCTTGGGCGTGGGCGGAAGCTTTAAAAACGAACAGATTATCATCCAAGGCGATTTTCGCGATAAAATAATGGCGTTTCTAAAAGAAAAAGGATTTAAGGTAAAGCGGGTTGGGGGTTGATAATGATAAGGTTTTATAAATTCGTTTGGCTACCTTTAAAAAACGATTGTTAGTCTTAAAAATAAAGCAAATAAAAATTGAAAGCACAGACCATACAACCCAGTGAACTTATCCTAACCCCGGAGGGAAAAATCTACCATCTAGACCTTGCCCCTTCGCAATTGGCAGACACCGTGATAACCGTTGGCGATCCCGGAAGGGTCGGGATGGTTTCCAAATATTTTGACAATATTGAAACCCGCGCCGAACACCGCGAATTTAAGACCCATACCGGTACTTATAAGGGAAAGCGGCTGAGCGTGGTCTCAACAGGCATTGGTCCAGACAATATTGACATTGTGTTCAATGAACTGGACGCCCTGGTCAATATTGATTTTGAAAAACGCCAGGCAAAGAAAAAACTCAGCTCGCTAAATATTATTAGGATAGGCACTTCGGGCGGCCTTACCCCAGATGTGAAAGTTGACAGTTTTCTGGTAAGCACCATGGGCATTGGGCTTGACAATGTGATGCACTATTACGCCAAGACCGATAAAATCTTTAACCGCGACTTTGCCCAAGCCTTTATAGACCACACCCAGTGGAACCCGGACAATTCGGTGCCATACGCTGTGGCCTGTGATAAAACACTTCTTGAAAAACTCAGTTCAGACCAGACTTTGAAAGGTATCACCATTACCAATGTTGGCTTTTACGGTCCGCAAGGACGGGTGCTGCGAGCCCCGCTATGGGACAGCAACCTGAATGAAAAATTGAAATCATTCCGTTTTAAAAAGAAAAAGATTACCAATCTCGAAATGGAGACAGCCACGATGTACGGCCTAGCCAGGCTGTTGGGCCACCGGGCCATCTCGATGAACGCCATCGTGGCCAACCGGGCTTCGGGAACCTTTAGCAAGGACAGTGCGAAAACCATTGACGCCTTGATCAAATACACCTTGGAAAGAATTATGGCATGAAGGATTTTTTGATCGGCGGGGTGCCCGAACATTTTAACTTGCCTTGGTATATCGCCCTTCGCGATAAAAAATTTCACGAAAAAAACATAAACCTCCGTTGGAAAGATTATCCCGGTGGCACCGGGCAAATGGCCCGGGCGCTTCGCGAAAAGGAAATTGACATGGCGGTTATCCTTACCGAAGGCATTGTGCGCGATATCATAAACGGCAACGATTCAAAGATTGTCCAGGTTTTTGTGAAATCGCCCCTTTTATGGGGGATTCATGTTGCGGAGAATTCAAAGTATGAAACAATTTCTGATCTAAAAGGAACCGAAGCCGCCATTAGCCGTTACGGTTCCGGTTCGCATTTGATGGCCTATGTAAATGCCGAAACCCACAACTGGGATTTGGAAAAAGATCTTAACTTTAAAGTGATCCACGACTTGGACGGTGCCGTGGAAGGTCTTCCCAACGGAAACGGTGATTATTTTATGTGGGAAAAGTTTATGACCAAACCCTATGTTGACAACGGCACCTTCCGGTTGATTGGCGAAACTCCTACCCCCTGGCCCAGTTTTGTTATTGCGGTGCGCCACGATGTTTTGAAAACCAAGGCCGAAAGCATACAAGCCATTTTGGAGGTAATAAACCAAACCACGGAAGGCTTCAAAAGTATTCCCCGCATCGATGAAATGATTGCCACCCGCTATGGCATAAAACTGGACGATGTGCGCGAATGGCTAACCCTCACCCAATGGAGCCATAGCCAATTGACTTCGGAAGAGTTGGAAAACACCCAGGAAAAACTGCTCGAACTAAATTTGATAGATTCTAAGCTTCAGAAAAACAACATCTTGCACAGCTTCTAAAAAATTTCTTAAAGTTTTACGCAACCCCAATGCCCTCCCCGCATCTTGTTACTATAAAACCAACAGTTATGACTACTTTTTTAATCGTTTTGGGGGCGTTGTTGGTGACCAACTTTCTGTTATTGCAGTTTAGCTGCAACGATACCACAGAGCCCGAAGTACCAGAAGAAGAATAATCTCCTCCCCATTCTTCTTCTTCTTCTTCTTTTTTAAAAAAATCACCAAACTATGGGCGTTTTGCCCTTTTCTTTTAAATAGGCATTTGTTTTGCTGAAGTGCTTGTTGCCAAACCAATAGCCTCTATTGGCGGCCAAGGGCGATGGGTGCCCACTGGTGAGCACCAAATGTTTGGCAGTGTCAACCCGCGCGCCTTTCTTTTTGGCCGGGCCGCCCCAAAGTAAAAAGACCAAGCCTTCCCGTTCTTCTGAAAGTTTTTCAATTACCGCGTCGGTAAATTTTTCCCAGCCTTTATTTTGGTGGCTTCCGGCCTGGTGGGCACGCACGGTGAGGGTGGCGTTCAAAAGTAGCACCCCTTGGTGTGCCCAGCGTTTTAGATTTCCGTTTTGCGGAAGCGGCGTTCCCACATCGGTGCGTATTTCTTCAAAAATATTCTTTAAGGATGGTGGCATGGGCACGGTTTCGCCCACTGAAAAACACAAACCGTGGGCCTGCCCCGGCCCGTGGTAGGGGTCTTGCCCGATGATTACCACCTTCACTTCATCAAAAGGGGTATGGTCAAAGGCCGAAAAAATCTGCTTTCCCGGTGGAAAACATCGGTTTGCTTCGTATTCCTGCCTTACAAATTCCACCAGGTTTTTGAAATATGGTTTTTCAAATTCTTCCCCTAAAACCTGTTGCCAGCTCGAATCAATTGTTACTTGCATTATTGTTATTTTTGTAGCATTGCTGAAAAAGTAAAATTAATGGAAAAAACACGGAAAGCCCGTATAGCCCCCAAAACTTTAGTAGATCTCGAGTTTCCGGCCGTGTTGGGCCAAGTGGCCGAATTTTGCGTCACCGAGCCTGGACGGGAGCGGGTGCTTGCCATAGTGCCCTATCGGGAGTTTTCGGAGATTGAACCCGAATTGCAAAGAGTCAAGGAGTTTACGGTTTCCTTTGATGGCGACAATCCCATTCCCAACCACGGCTTTGAGCCTATTTACAGGGAACTGCGCCTTTTTGAAATTGAAAACAGCTCGCTGGAAATTTCGGGTTTTCGGAAAATTCTTTCCCTATCGGAAACCACCCGGATTCTGCTGAAATACTTCAAAAAATATGAGGAATTTTATGTGCATTTAAATTCCTTTTCGGAAGAAGTTAGCTATACCTCCCTTATTTCGGAAGAAATCAACAAACGCATCGACAAATACGGCGAAATCCGTGACGACGCTTCCCCAGAACTGGCAAGCATCCGAAAAAGGTTGAACGTGGTGAAGGGAAAGATTAATTCGTCATTTTCCAAAGCGCTGTCGCAATACGCCCAGAGCGACTATCTGGACGAGATACGCGAATCGGTTTTTGAAAATAGGCGCGTGCTCGCCGTAAAGGCCATGCACCGCAAAAAAGTGCGCGGCGCGGTTTTGGGAAGCTCCAAAACGGGAAGCATTGTTTACATAGAACCACAGGAAACGCTGGAATATGCCAACGAGCTCAGTAATCTGCTGTACGAGGAAGATGAGGAAATAAAGCGGATTTTAAAGGCTTTGACCGAATTCCTTCGCCCCTATGCCGGTCTGTTGGCGAGCTATCAGGCGTATTTGATTGCGATGGACGTGTTTTACGCCAAGGCCAAATATGCCCTAAAGATCAACGGCAGCTTGCCCATTTTGGTTTCGGAAAGAAAGCTTTCGCTCCAAAAGGCATTTCATCCGCTATTGCTGGTTTCCAACGCCAAAAGAAAGGAAAAGACGTTTCCTCAGAGCATTGAGCTGGTTCCAGAAAAGCGCATTATTGTCATCTCGGGCCCCAACGCCGGCGGAAAAAGTATTACGCTGAAAACCGTGGGGCTGCTACAGGTGATGTTGCAAAGCGGGATGCTCATTCCGGTGGAACCACAGAGCGAAATGTGTTTTTTTAAACGCATTCTCACTGATATAGGCGATAACCAGAGCATTGAAAACCACTTGAGCACCTACAGTTATCGTTTAAAAAAGATGAACCAATTTTTAAGAAAGTGCAACAGCAAAACACTTTTTCTCATTGATGAATTTGGCACGGGAAGCGATCCCGAACTGGGTGGGGCTTTGGCAGAAACCTTTTTGGAGGTTTTTTATGAACGGGAGGCCTTCGGAATTATAACGACCCACTACACCAATTTAAAACTATTGGCCAATGAACTGCCCCACGCCATTAATGCCAATATGCAGTTTGACAGCAGGTCGTTGGAACCTTTGTACCAGCTGCATTTGGGCGAGGCCGGCAGCAGCTATACCTTTGAGGTGGCGCAAAAAAACGGTATTCCGTACAGTCTCATCAATAAAGCGAAAAAGAAGATCGAACGCGGCAAGGTGCGGTTCGATAAGACCATTGCCAACCTCCAAAAGGAGCGCAGCAACCTTCGGAAAACTTCTGAATCCTTAAAAAGTGAGGAACAGAAGGCGCGGATGGAAAGCAAGCAACTGGAAGAAGTGAATGCCCGCGTGCAGGAAAAACTGGAAAGCTATCAGGAACTTTTTGACGCCAACCAAAAACTGATCAGTCTGGGAAAAAAGTTTGATGCCCTTTCGGAAAAATATTTCAACAACAAACGAAAAAAACAACTGATTGATGAGCTGATGAAGCTGGTGATGGTGGAGAACAGCAAACGCAAAAAGCTGACGCCCAAGGTGAAGAAGGCCGTAAAGGCCAAGGAAAAGAAGGTAATCCAGGAAGTGGAAAAAAAGATGGAAGTAATCCGCGAGCGCAAAAAAGAAGAAAAGGAAAAAGCCAAGCAATTGCCCCCAGCCAAACCGAAAGTAGCGCTAAAAATTGGCGACAGAGTACGGATGATAGACGGCCGAGCGATCGGTACGATTGATACCATTGAAAAAAACAAGGCCATCGTGAATTACGGGATGTTTACCACCAACGTGAGTTTGGAGGAATTGGAAAAAGTATAGGAAGGGAAATTCCAAATTACAAGCACCAAATTCCAAAAAATAGAAATCAAGAAACTGAATGCTTGAAAGCTAAGAATTCTTTGGAATTTGGAATTTGTTTTTTGGTGCTTTTTAATAAAAAATATGTCTAAACCCATTAAAATAATCCTCTTCGATGGCGTTTGCAACCTCTGCAACGGGGCGGTCAATTTTGTGATTGAGCGCGACAAAAAGAACGTTTTTAAGTTTGCGGCGCTGCAAAGTGAGGTGGGCCGGGAACTTGCTTCAAAATATGAAATTGACACGGCTGTCTTGGATTCCATCATTCTTATTGATGGCGATACACATTACCAAAAATCTACCGCCGCCCTGCGCATCGCGCGGGAACTCTCGGGGGGCTATCCCCTGCTCTACGGGTTTATGGTATTGCCCAGATTTTTACGAAATGCCGTTTACGACTACATAGCCAAAAACCGCTATAAATGGTTCGGCAAAAAGGAAAGTTGTATGATTCCCACGCC
>CAYSLM010000073.1:0-13435 GCA_964431895.1 uncultured Aequorivita sp. | reverse complement strand
CCTTTAACTAAAAACAAACTTTAAGTCGATAGCAATGAAAAAATTATTTTCTATTTTGGCGGTGTCCGCAATGGTTTTTGTAGGCACGACAAGCGCAAATGCTGCAACAGTACAGACCATGCCAACCAGCTCACAAGCTTTGGTGACCGCAGCCACAGTTACCTTTATTCAAGATGAACCCGCGGCAGCAGAGGTAGAGCCCTCCAAAGGGTTCCACCAAGAACTGAAAGAACGTTTTGTGGAAGGTGGTCCTGCATTTATGGGAATTGTACTCCTGTGTTTGATCTTGGGTCTGGCCATAGCCATTGAAAGGATTATCTACCTAAACCTTTCCACCACCAATACCCAGAAATTGGCACAGAACGTTGAAGATGCCTTAAATAGCGGTGGTATTGAAGCCGCCAAAGAGGTGTGCAGAAACACCAAAGGCCCTGTTGCTTCCATCTATTACCAAGGTTTAGACCGTGCCCACGAAGGTGTCGATATTGCCGAGAAGGCGGTAGTAGCCTATGGTGGCGTGCAAATGGGGCAATTGGAGAAAAACGTATCTTGGATATCCCTCTTTATCGCCTTGGCCCCTATGCTTGGTTTCATGGGAACGGTAATCGGGATGATTATTGCTTTCGATAAAATCCAGTCTGCGGGCGATATGAACCCCTCCCTTGTGGCAGGTGGTATCAAGGTGGCACTTTTGACAACCGTATTTGGTTTGATCGTGGCCATTATCCTCCAGATTTTCTACAACTATATTATCGCCAAGATTGATAGCATTGTCAACAGTATGGAAGACGCTTCCATCACCTTGATCGATATGTTGTTCGACTACAAACAGAAAAATAAAATCTAAATAAAACCACAAGATGGCATTACACAAAATATTAAAAATAGTGGCACTGCTGCTCAGCATAGCGGGAATCATATTTCTTGCCATGATTATAGCCAAAGGAGATACCGTTGTCGCGGAAACCGGCGAGGGAGTTGATGGCTATCTGTATGTGGCTTATATAACGTTTGCCATTACCCTTGTTTTCGTGCTCTTTTTCGTGTTAAAGGGAATCTTTGCCGGAAACATCAAAAGCACCCTACTTGCCGTAGGAGCATTTTTGGCAATCGTGATTATCGCCTATCTCTTGGCCAACGGAGACCCCATGCCTATGCAGGAAGGCGAGATGCTTTCTGCAAGTGGCTCAAAATGGGTAGGCACCGGATTATATACCTTTTATATCCTGGCCATCCTCGCAATAGGTTCCATGATTTTCAGCGGAATTAAAAAAGTATCAAAATAATGGCACGAAGAGCAACACCTGAGGTAAACGCAGGGAGCATGGCCGATATCGCCTTCCTCTTGCTTATCTTTTTCCTGGTAACCACTACCATCGAGAAGGATAAGGGGATAGCGCGGCAACTGCCTCCCAAGGAACCGCCAACCGATGAACAGGTAAAAATCAAACAAAAAAACCTCTTTATAGTTAACGTAAACCGCGACGACCAATTGCTGGTTGAGGACAAACTGATGGAGCTCAAAGACCTGCGCCAAGCGGCAATTGAGTTTCTTGACAATGGTGGCGCGCCAAAAGGAAGCCCTGAATATTGCGATTATTGCAAGGGCCAACGTGACCCCGAGTCGTCTGACAATCCCGACAAGGCAGTAATTTCGGTGCAAAACGACAGGCTCACTTCCTATCAAATGTACATAGCCGTACAGAACGAATTGGTGGGTGCCTACAACTACTTGAGAGATCGGGAGGCCGAAAGGCTCTACGGATGGAAATTCACCGAAAAGACCAAAGATCTTAACGAAGGTAAAATTAAAGGAGAAGCCGCTAAAGAAGCCTTGCAGGAAAAACTGGAACATATCCAGAAACTATTCCCGCAAAAGCTTTCCGAGGCCGAACCCAAAAAATCTGGACAATAACCTTTTAACTTATGTCAAAGTTCACAAAGAAAAAAAGCAGCGAGTTGCCACCCGTAAATACGGCATCCCTTCCGGATATTGTATTTATGCTCCTATTCTTTTTTATGGTGGTAACCGTTTTGCGTGAAGATAATTTGTTGGTACAGAATACGCTTCCCAAGGCCGATCAGGTTGAAAAGCTGAAGAAAGACCGTTCTGTTTATATCTATGCCGGAAAGCCCAGCGCGAGATATCAGGACAAATACGGTACCGAACCCAAAATCCAGATAGGTGATAAGTACACCGACCTTTCAAACTTGAAGTTTGCCCTTACCGAGGCCAGACAGAAGCTGCTTCCTGAACTACAGGACAAGGTTATGGTGGCCCTGAAGGTCGATGAGGATACCAACACTGGAATGGTGACCGATATTAAACAAGAGTTGCGCGACCTTAATATGCTAAAGATTATATACATTACCACTCCAGGGAATGTGTTAAATCAATAAACGCGAATAATTTTTTCTGAACGCCCCGTTTCAAAATTTAGCAACGGGGCGTTTTTTGTTTTCCAAATTCCCGAAAATTACATTTATCTTTATCCCTATGCATATAGGAGTTCGCCTTTTCCTCGTTTCTATTCTCGGGCTGGTGGCCTATGGCGGCCTGGCACAAAATAACCTGCCAAAAGCCGAGGTTGATTCCTTGTACCGGGAAGATCAGTTCTATTTTGGGGTTTCTTATAATATTCCCATAGACTTGCCCCCCGGGGCCAGTACCCGCGGTCTTACGGGAGGGGTGCAGTTTGGGTTTGTACGCGACATGCCCATCAACAAAAGGCGCAATATAGCCATTGCCTTGGGGGCGGGCTTGGCTTTTGACCAGCTGGGCCAAAATCTTTTTATTGGCGAAACCGCAAATGAAGAAACCATATTCCAGGTGCTCGATAAACAGGTTGATTATGACCGAAATAGATTCAATCTGGCTACCATTGAGATTCCCCTTGAGTTTAGATGGCGTACCTCTACCCCGTCAGAATATAAATTCTGGCGCATTTACGCTGGTTTTCGGGTGGGGTATGCCTACTGGTACAAGGCCACATTTAAGCAGCCAGGCAATAATGTGAGCCAAACCAAAATCCCAGAGTTCGATCCACTTCGGTTGTCGGCCACGTTTAGCTTCGGCTATGGCACCTTCAATTTTTTTGCCTCCTATGGCATCAATCCCTTTTTTAATGAAGCCTATACCGTTGATGGCGATGCCGTAGGTTTCAATGCCTTAAAAGTGGGCCTGATGTTTTATATTCTTTAGGGTTTGATAAATTAAGCACAACAAACCAATAGGTACTCTTTTTGGTAGAATGAGCAATACATTTTACTCTTGGTTAAAGCCAAAAATTAAAAAGAATCAATTGGGGTAGTACACCCAGCATAAGCCCGCCCCCAAGTTCGGCATAGGTGTGGGAGTCGCTGTGCAAGCGCGAGGAAGCCACCCATCCATTTACAAAAAGGAAAAAGCTGATAGTAAACAGCAAGTTTATCTTAAAATGCGCACTTAACCCCACCAGAAATAACAACAGACCTGAAACGCCCATTTGGTGCAGGCTTATCCGCAGTTTAAAGAAGACCATAATCAAGGCACTGAAAGCAGACGAAAGGATGCCTACAAAGAAATAGTATAACTCCGGATCGTCATAAGGGTTGAAAACCGTTTTTAAGATAAGCAAAATTAAAATGCACTGTACCATTAACGGGTATTTACGCTCCCCCACGTTTCTCAGATAAATGGTTTCTGCCAATTTTAGGTTCTTGAGAAGAAAGAAAACAACTATGGGTATGAGTACCGTAATAATGGTAAGTGCCAAGAGCTCCATGATTACCATAGAGGGCTCCAGATATTTGGGCGTTACCCAATAATACAGCGCCGTGCCCATAAGTGGAATAAGCAAGGGGTGAAAGATATAGGAGGCGGCTTTTAAGAATTTACCCATTAAATTTCCTTTCTGAGCCGTGCTACGGGCAGGTCTAATTGCTCCCTGTACTTGGCTATGGTGCGTCGCGCTATGGGATAGCCTTTTTCCTTAAGTATACTTGCCAATTTGTCATCGGTAAGGGGTTTGCGTTTGTTTTCCTCGGCAATGGTCATTTCGAGGATCTTCTTTATTTCCTTGGTCGAAACGTCTTCCCCTTGATCATTTTTCATGGACTCGCTGAAAAAATCCTTGATGAGTTTGGTGCCATAGGGGGTGTCCACATATTTGCTGTTGGCCACGCGCGAAACCGTAGATACGTCCATATCTATTTTGTCTGCAATGTCTTTTAGGATCATGGGTTTTAGCTTGCGCTCATCGCCCGTGAGGAAATATTCCTTTTGGTGGTGCATAATGGCATTCATGGTTACGAAAAGCGTTTGCTGCCTTTGTTTTATGGCATCTATAAACCATTTGGCCGCATCTAGTTTTTGTTTGATATATACAATGGCGTCCTTCTGCGCCTTCGATTTTTCCTTAGATTCCTTATAGCCTTTCAGCATATTGGTATAATCGTGGCTCACGTGCAGCTCTGGCGCGTTTCGGCCGTTGAGGGTAAGGTCCAGCTCCCCGTCAACTATCTTTATGGTAAAGTCTGGCACCACGTGCTCTACCATCCGCGTGTTGCCGGCATAGGTGCCTCCGGGCTTGGGATTGAGGCCCTCAATCTCGTGTATGGCTTCGCGAAGCTGGTCTTCGGTTATTTCAAATTTTTGCAGCAGTTTCTTATAGTGCTTTTTGGTGAAGGGATCAAAGGAGTCGTCGAGTATATCAATGGCCAGGGCAACCGATGGCGTTTGCTCCTTGCGCTCCAGTTGCAGCAATAGGCACTCCTGAAGGTCGCGGGCGGCCACTCCGGCAGGGTCTAGCTCCTGTACCACTTTTAAAACCTTTTCAACCTTGTCTTCCGTGGTATAGACATTCTGCGTAAAGGCCAGATCATCCACAATATCCTGTATTTCGCGCCGAATGTAGCCGCTCTCGTCCACGCTGCCTACCAAAAATTGGGCTATTGCCTTTTCCTCTTCATCAAGACGGTAGGTATTGAGCTGTTGCATCAGGTATTGCGTAAAGGAGGTGCCGGCCGCATAGGGCATTTGCCGCTCCTCGTCATCGGCGCTGTAATTATTGGCCGAAAGCTTGTAACTGGGAACCTCGTCATCGCTCAAGTAATCGTCCACATTTATTTCGGTTTCGATCACTTCATTGCCCTCGTCATCATAGGTATCGTCATATTCGTCATTGGCAAATTCATCTTCATAGGTATCGGCATCGTCCTTTCCTCCTTCCAGAGCGGGGTTTTCTTCCAGTTCCTGGGCAATACGCTGCTCAAATGCCTGCGTGGGCAGTTGTATCATCTTCATCAACTGTATCTGTTGAGGCGATAACTTCTGCGAGAGCTTTAGATTTAATTGTTGCTTTAACATATTGCGGTTTACTACTTCATAAAGTTAAAAAAAACCAGCTACTTTAATAATGAAGTAGCCAGTTTTAATACATTCTTATGTTTTGCGGGACTAAAATTCGGCATTGCCGGGCGTGCGTGGATAAGGAATCACGTCGCGGATGTTGCCCATACCCGTGGTAAACTGTACCAAACGCTCAAACCCGAGGCCAAAGCCACTGTGTATGGCCGTGCCAAACTTGCGCAGGTCCAGATACCAGTAAAGCTCCTCGGCACTGATGTCCATGGCTTCCATCTTCTCCTTTAGCACCTCATAGCGTTCCTCCCGTTGGGAGCCGCCCACAATCTCGCCAATGCCGGGAAACAGTACGTCCATAGCGCGCACGGTCTTGCCATCGTCATTCAAGCGCATATAGAAGGCCTTGATCGTGGCGGGATAATCAAAAAGGATTACGGGGCTCTTAAAGTGCTTCTCCACCAAATAGCGCTCATGTTCGCTCTGAAGATCGGCACCCCATTCCTCAATGATGTATTTGAATTTTTTCTTTTTATTGGGCTTGGATTGTTTCAAGATATCTATGGCTTCGGTATAGCTCACCCTTTTAAAGTTGTTGTCCAGAATAAACCGAAGCTTTTCGCGAAGCTTCATCTCACTTCGCTCGCTTTGTGGCTTGTTTTTCTCTTCTTCCAACAGGCGGTTTTCCAAAAACTCAAGATCATCGGCGCAGTTTTCCAGCGCATAGTTTATGACGTACTTGATAAAATCCTCTGCCAGGTCCATATTGGCATCCAGATCGTTAAAGGCCACTTCGGGCTCTATCATCCAGAATTCTGCCAAGTGGCGGCTGGTGTTTGAGTTTTCTGCCCTAAAGGTGGGGCCAAAGGTATATACCTTGCCAAGGGCCATGGCATAGGTTTCGGCTTCCAACTGGCCGCTTACGGTAAGGTTGGTTTCCTTTTCAAAAAAGTCTTCCTTAAAGTTTACGTTGCCGTTTTCATCAAGCGGCGGGTTTTTGGCATCGAGATTGGTAACGCGGAACATCTCGCCGGCCCCTTCGGCATCGCTGCCGGTAATGATGGGCGAGTGCATATAGAAAAACCCGTTTTTCTGGAAATAATCGTGAATGGCAAAGGCCAGTTTGGAACGGGTACGCATAATGGCGCCAAAAGTGTTGGTGCGTATGCGCAGGTGTGCCTGCTCCCTTAAGGTCTCCAAAGAGTGGCGCTTGGGCGAGAGGATGGTACGCTTTACATCTTCGGGCTTTGCCTCGCCAAGTACCGATAGTTTTGCCACTTGAATCTCCACCGATTGGCCCTGGCCTTGGCTCTCCACCAAAACGCCTTTTACCTCAATGGCGGCACCAATGGTGACTTTTTTCAGCAATTCTTCGGGAAAGTT
This sequence comes from uncultured Aequorivita sp., assembly GCA_964431895.1. Lineage (GTDB taxonomy): Bacteria > Bacteroidota > Bacteroidia > Flavobacteriales > Flavobacteriaceae > Aequorivita. The sequence continues at coordinate 6,711 of CAYSLM010000073.1, read as the reverse complement.
TTCAAAATCTACCACACATTGTAGCGTTTTTATGGTAGAACCGTCGTTTAGGGCGATAAATCGGTTGCTTCTAAAGGAACGCACCCAACCGCGCACCATGACTTCGTGATGGGTGGGCTCGGTGGCCAAAAGTTCGGCTATGGTCTTGTACTGCATCTTCTTATTTTAAGGGTAGCAAATATACTTTTAAATAAAATTCCAAAAAAGTAAATGTGGCAAATTCCCCCCGAAAGGCTTATCAGCGGGAAGGCCTGCTGAGAACCTATCACTCCGTTTCGTCCTCGGGCAAGATCGCTATGGCAGGCTTTTTCATGGTTTCTTTGTTGGCAATGCTGCGTTCCAGTGACAGTAGGAGCGTGGGCAGCAACAACAGGTTGGAGAGCATGGCAAACAATAGGGTGATGGAAACCAGCGCCCCCAGCGCCACCGTGCCGCCAAAACTGGAAATGGTAAATACCGAAAAGCCGAAAAACAACACTATGGAGGTGTAGAACATACTTACCGCCGTTTCGCGCAGGGCGGCATAGACCGATCTTTTTATCTTCCAGTTATGGGCAATCAACTCCTGCCGGTACTTGGCCAGGAAGTGGATGGTATCGTCTACCGAAATACCAAAGGCAATGCTGAACACCAAAATGGTGGAGGGTTTTATGGGAACGCCCACAAAGCCCATGACCCCCGCCGTGATTATCAACGGAAGCAGGTTGGGAACCAGCGAGATGAGTATCATTTTAAAGCTTCGGAACATCCACGCCATAAAGACCGCGATAAGCAAAATGGCCAGCGAAAGCGAAAGAATCAGGTTGTTTACCAAGTAATGCGTTCCCTTCTGGAAAACCAGGGCCTTGCCGGTAACCGATACATTGTAGCGCTCGGGCGGCAGCACCTTGTTTATTTCATCGTGCAGGTCTTCCTCGATACGGTCGAACCTGTCGGGCTCGGTATCTTTCATAAAGGTGGTAATGCGGGCAAACTGGCCCGTGCTGTCCACATAGCTGCTCAGGAGGTTGGTGTTGGTATTGCTGCTCTTGGCGTAGCTTAAAATAAAGTTCTTTTCTTGGCTGTTGGGCAATTGGTAGTAATCGGGATTGCCGTTGTAGTAGGCCTGTTTTGAATATTTTACCAGTTCGACAACCGAAAGCGGCTGTGCAAACTCGGGGATTTCCTTGATATGGTCCTGTAGCTGGTCCATTCGCTTTAGGGTGCCCAGGCTCATGACGCCCTTTTTGCGTTTGGTGTCTATCATGATCTCCAGGGGCATGATGCCTTCGTATTCCTTTTCAAAAAAGCGGATATCGTCAAAGAAACCCGTGTTTTTGGGCATATCCTCTATTATGCTGCCCGAAATCTTGATGTTGTAGATCCCAATGATGCTGGCACAGAGCATAAGCACCGCCACGATATAGATGGTAATGCGCCGCTCCCGCACCATACGCTCTATCCAGTGCACAAATTTGTTTATCCAGGTTTTGTTCAAGTGCTTTAGGTGCTTGTACTTGGGCACCGCCATATAGCTGTAGATGATGGGTATGATGAACAGGCTCAACAAAAAGATGGCCACGATGTTTATGGAGGCCACGATCCCGAACTCACTGAGCAGTTCGCTCTTTACCAAAATAAAGGTGGCAAAACCCGAGGCGGTGGTCAGGTTGGTCATCAAGGTAGCGTTGCCCACTTTGGTGATAACCCGTTGCAATGATTTGGCCTGGTTGCCGTGCAGTTTTATTTCCTGCTGGTATTTGTTTATGAGGAAGATACAGTTTGGAATACCAATTACGATGATAAGCGGCGGAATAAGGGCCGTAAGCACCGTGATTTCATAATGCATAAGGCCCAAAAACCCGAAGGCCCACATGACCCCGATAATGACCGTGCACATAGAGATAAAGGTGGCGCGCCACGAGCGGAAAAAGAAGAAAAAGATAAGCGAGGTCACCAAAAGCGCCGCGCCTATAAACATCCCAATCTCATCAATAATGCTCTGGCTGTTGAGGGTGCGGATGTAGGGCATACCCGAGGTGTGGACGTTGATGCCGGTATCCTCCTCAAACTTCTCTATAAGCGGAATTAGGTCCTTGATCACAAAATCCTTTCTTTCCGCCGTATTCACAATGTCCTTTTTCATATACACCGCAGAGCGTATAGACTGTTTGTCGGGGCTGTAGATAAGGCCGTCATAAAACGGAAGCCGGTTAAAAAGCTCGTCTTTATAGGCCGCAAGTTTGGCATCGGTAAATATGGAATCCTGTATAAAGGGCACCAGGGCAAAGCCGGTGGTATCTTCTTTCTTTACCAGTTTTTTTAGGTTGCCCACCGAAAGGGTAAACTCTACTTCGCTGAACTTGCCAATTTCTTCGGTAAGTTGGTTCCAGGCCTTGAAATTTTGGGGGGTAAAGATGGACGAGTCCTTCACGCCCAGCACGATCAGGTTGCCCTCCTCGCCAAAATGTTTCAGAAACTCATCATATTGCAGATTGATGGGGTGGTCGTCCGGCAGCAGGTTGGCCTCGGTATAGGTGAAGCGCATGTTCTTCCACTGCAGGGCCAGCAGTACGGTTATACCTGCAATAACGATTAAGATCATCGTACGGTTGCGAAGTATAAACCGGGCCACCCAGCTCCAAAACCCGATGCTGAAAAGTTTGTTCAAAAAGCAATTTTTTAAAAAACTCCACAAAGGTAACCATTCCCGATAAGTAAGGAATTTTATTTAAAAGTATTTTGGAAAGTGGCCCCTGCACATGCCTCGCGGAAGTGCCCGGGGCCCATGGCAATAAAAAGACAAAGGAACGCAGGGCCCTACTACCCGTGATAACCTGCTTTCAAATAAAGGAACGCGTGGTTTTTACCAAAAGGACGTGTGGTTTTCACCAAAAGGACGTGTGGTTTTGAGCAAAATGACGTGTGGTTTTCACCGAATGATGCCGTCCCTCGACACCTCCGATGCCGCATCGGTTTTCCCTTCCTAAAGTTTTAAATAGAAAGTGAACTTAAACGAAATATTGTCTGAGAACTTGGGCAGGTTGTAATAGCCATAGCGATAGGCGCCACTTAGCCCGAAGCCGAACAGAATCTTGTTGAGCTCCAGCCCGCTTTCGTTATAAAGGTGGTCCAGGGTGTTGAACGGAATCCCGAAATGCCTGTCTCGATGGGCCATGCTTCCCCAGGCGTGGCGGGTGATGAGTACCAGTTCGGGCTTCCACTTTTCGGTGAGCTTAAACCGGCGCAGGCTGTGCTTTACCTGTAGCAGGGCCAGTTTGTCGGAAAAAAACTCGCCGAAGTACATGGTTTCAAAACTCTGTACGCCCGCCACCGAGAAGCGTTGCATGATCTCGTCCTTGGTAGGTTGGTTGGGGTAGGCGTGGAAGAGGTGCGTCAATGGCAGGTCGCCCAGGGCCAGCATGCCCTCCAGAATGAAATTGGTGGATGAAAGGTCGGTACGCTTGATATAGTAATCTGCCTTTAGCCCCATTTTGGTATAATCAAAATCGCCTCCCGCTATATCGCGAAAGCCCTTGGTAAGCTGTAGACTCAATTTTGGCAGGCCGTCAAAATACTCGCGGTGGCCATCTTCGGTGGTGAGGAAAACGGTTTTGGGGCTCCACCGCAGTGAGAGTGTGGCTTCAGAAAGATTGTAGCTGCTATGGATGTTGCCGTCCTTTATAAAATAATACTGCTCAATGTTGGCTATGTGGTTTCTTTCCACCCGAAACTCGCCCATGAGTTTTGGGGTCATCTCGGCGGTGATGTTGGCATACCATCTTCGGTATTTATAAAATTGGGTAATGTTTACCAAGCGCGGCTCAAATAGGGAATAGACCCGTGCATCGGTCAAAAAATCAAAGGTGCCAATTTCCTTGATGTCATCGGCATAGTACAGGCTCACCCATACCTTTTTTTCCTTGTTGACACGCGCGCTGCCGCCCACGCCAAATTTTGAGTCCTTGTCCTTAAAGCCGTATGCGTAGTAGCCGCCCAGCTTGTAGCGCTCAAAAAGGCGGTCGTTGGTGAGCCCGCCTATCCCCAGGCGGAAGCCTTCGTAATTGTTGTACTTGATAAGGGTTTTCAGGTCTATGTCAAAAAAACCTACGGGGAAATAGCCCGTGCTCAGCGGGTGTTCCTTTTTTTCCGCTATGCCCGAAACTGAATCCTTTTTGGTCTGGATGGCGGGCTTCTGTGCCAGGGCCAAACAACCGCAAAGAAAGCAAAGGAGAAGAAGGGTATTTCGCATATAGCTTCTGGGAAACAATGGAATGTGGTAAATATAAAAAGAAAGCGGCCAAGTTGCCGCTTTTTGATAGGGGAAGGTGCTTGCTACACCGTCATGATCTCTTTTTCCTTTTTTGCCAGGATTTCATCAATCTTTTTGATGTGCTGGTCTGTCATTTCCTGCACGTCATTTTCAAGGTCCTTTCTCAGGTCTTCGGATAGGTCGAGGTTTTTCAGGTCGTTGTTGGCGTTTTTGCGATCGTTGCGCACGCCAATTTTGGCTTCCTCGGCAGCGGCCTTGGCCTGTTTGGCCAGATCGCGGCGGCGCTCTTCGGTAAGTGGCGGTACGTTTATGATCACGCTCTCGCCGTTGTTCATAGGGTTAAAGCCAAGGTTGGCCATATGGATGCCGCGCTCAATTTCGGGAATCAATGATTTTTCCCAAGGCTGTATGCTTATGGTCATGCCATCTGGCGTATTGACGTTGGCCACCTGGTTGAGGGGGGTGGGCGTACCGTAGTAGTCAACCATAACGCTGCCCACCATAGAGGGGCTTGCCTTGCCGGCACGGATGTTCACCAATTCTTTTTCAAGGTGCTTGATGGCGTTGCCCATAGCCTCCTTGGTGCTTTCCATGATCAAATCTATTTCGTCTTCCATATAATTTCAGTATTCAGGGTTCAGTATATGTATACAGTATTATAAGTTTACTTTGGTACCAATCTTTTCGCCCGATACCACCTTCAGCAGGTTGCCCTTGGTGTTCATATCAAATACAATGATGGGCAGCTCGTTTTCCTGGCTCAGGGTAAAGGCGGTGGTGTCCATCACCTTTAGGCCCTTTTGCAGCACATCCTCAAAACTGATAAAATCAAATTTTGTTGCCTTGGTATCCTTTTCGGGGTCGCTGGTGTATATGCCATCTACGCGGGTACCCTTTAGAATAACGTCTGCATGCACCTCAATGGCCCTAAGCACGGCGGCCGAATCTGTGGTAAAGTACGGATTTCCCGTACCACCGCCAAAAATTACCACGCGGCCCTTTTCCAAATGCCTGATGGCCTTGCGGCGGATAAAGGGTTCGGCCACTTCATTGATGTTTATGGCGCTTTGCAGGCGGGTGGGCACCTCCTCGTTTTCCAGGGCACTCTGCAGGGCAAGGCCGTTTATTACCGTGGCCAGCATCCCCATATGGTCGCCCTGTACGCGGTCCATCCCGCTGCTGGCACCGGCCAGGCCACGGAAGATGTTGCCGCCGCCTATCACTATGGCCACTTGCACGCCCTTGTCGGTTATCTGCTTTATTTCGTGGGCATATTCCTTTAGGCGTATGGGGTCTATCCCGTACTGTTGCTCGCCCATCAGGGCCTCACCGGAAAGTTTTAATAGAATTCTCTTGTATTGCATGGCCAAATTTTACAGGGCAAAAATAACTAAAAATATTGATGCGGAACATGGTTTTGAAAAAGTAGTTGGTAGCGATGGAAGGGAAAGGAAACGGAAGGAATGCCATTTCTTTTTTTGATGACATATTCACCAGATGCCCGATGGAGCAATATAAATACTTGACTAATCCTTAAAACTTCAAAAAATGAAAACACAATTACTCGCGTCGTTTCTTTTGTTTTCAGCCTTGACGGTTGCACAAAACAAAAACCTGAACCAACCTCCGCTGCAGCCTACCTTGCATCCGGCAGCCATTGAAAAAACAGAATGTATCACCCAGGACCAGCGCGAGCAGGTACGGCAGGAGATAGCCCGCAACAAACAAATCATCCTCCAGACCCGCCCAGATGCCTTTCCGCAGCGCGGTGCCAACCCACTCTTTATACTACCGCACCGTCCCAAGGCAGGTTTTGACGATTATGGATATGCCATTATCAATAACCAGGTAGACCAGGACCTGACCCCAAATGGGCACTTATTGGATTACGAATGCGGCCAGCGCACCTATGACTGGGTCAACGGAAACCACGAAGGTACTGACTACGTGCTGTGGCCCTACCCCTGGAAACGCATGCAGGAAGAGGTCATGGAAGTTATCGCGGCGGCCCCCGGAACAATTATCGATAAGCGCGACGGCAATTTTGACCTGAACTGTGAAAACAACGGCAACCCGCTGTGGAATGGCATAGTAATAGAACATGCAGACGGCTCGCAGGCCTGGTACTGGCACTTTAAGAGCGGCGCCATCACTTCCAAAAACATTGGCGATACCGTTGCCGAAGGTGAGTACCTTGGCGCAGCGGGTAGCTCTGGCAGCAGCACCATTCCGCATTTGCATTTTGAGGTGTACGACGCCAGCGGCAATTTGATAGACCCGTATGAAGGGCCCTGCAACAGTATGAACCAAAACAGCTGGTGGGCCAGCCAGCCAGAATATTACCTCCCCACCATCAATCATCTATCTACCCACAACAGCACCAATTTTGACACCGAGTGTGGGGTGGTGGAAAACACTTATGAAGAACTCAACTTTGAACCGGGCGATCCGGTGATATT
>CAYSLM010000072.1:3465-13470 GCA_964431895.1 uncultured Aequorivita sp. | reverse complement strand
AGATGCCGTTGCCATTTCCCAACCGTTTTTGGGGCTTGCGGCCTTCTCAAACCCCAACAACAGTGCTATGAATGCCGCCTACATTACACCCGGCGGGCTCGGACTGCCAGATCGCGACTTCTATACCAACACCGATCCGGCTTCGGAGAAGATTCGCCAACAATACGTGGCCCACATCACCCGTATGCTGCAATTTTTGGGCGATAGCGAAGAAAGTGCCCATAAGCAGGCCGAAACCATCCTCGCCTTTGAAACCAAGTTGGCGGAACCCCGATTGGACAAGGTGGCCAGACGCGATTTCAGAAACTTCAACAACCCGAGAAGCATTGATGAGTTGCAAAAAATGTTGCCACAGATACAATGGGAAAAGGCCTTTGACCAAATGGGAATAGATAAGAAGCTCGATACGGTTATCGTTATGCAGCCCAAATATATGGCAACCTTGAAGCAGCTATTCTCCAAGCCCGATTTTAATACCTGGCGCACGGTAATGCGCTGGGCTACGCTGAACAATTCCGCGGGAATGCTTACCACGGAAATAGATAAAGCCAATTTCGATTTTTACGAAACTACCCTAAAGGGCACCAAAAAACAAAAACCCGCCAACGAGCGCGCACTTGCTACCGTCAACGGAAGCGTGGGCGAAGCCCTGGGTAAACTTTATGTTGATGAAATGTTCCCGCCAGAGGCCAAAGCCAAGGCCGAAAAAATGATCGCCAACGTGATTGCGGCATATAAGGACCGTATCAGAGCCCTTGACTGGATGAGCGACAGTACCAAAGTGAAGGCCATTGAAAAATTGGACAAGTTCCGTGTAAAGATTGGTTACCCCGATAAATGGAAGGATTATTCCTCTATGGCCGTAAAGGAAGGAAATACCTATTACGACAACATGGTAGCAGTACAACAGTGGAATCTGGACTATAACCTGGACAAGATAAACGAGCCTGTGGACCGTACCGAATGGGGCATGAGCCCACAAACGGTAAACGCCTATTTCAACCCATTTAACAACGAAATCGTGTTCCCCGCCGCCATCTTGCAACCGCCTTTCTACGATTACAAAGCCGATGAGGCCGTAAACTATGGCGGTATGGGTGCCGTGATAGGCCACGAAATCTCTCACGCCTTTGACGATAGTGGCTCACGTTTTGACGCCAACGGCAACCTGGTGAACTGGTGGACAGACACCGACCTGAAAAATTTTACCGAACGCGGCAATAAACTGGCCGAGCAATATAGCAATGTAGAAGTTCTGGACAGCGTTTATATCAATGGCCACTTTACCTTGGGCGAAAACATTGGCGACCTCGGTGGGGTTTTGGGCGCTTATGACGGCTTGCAGCGTTTCTACAAAGAAAACGGACGCCCCGACAATATTGACGGCTTTACGCCCGAGCAACGCTTCTTTATGAGCTGGGCCACCGTTTGGCGCACCAAGTCGCGCGATGAGGCCTTGCGCAACCAAGTAAAAACCGATCCGCATAGTCCGGGAATGGTTCGTGCCACGCAACCCTTATTGAACATCGATGCGTTTTATGAGGCATTTGACATAAAGGAAGGCGACCCCATGTACCTAGCCCCGGAAGACAGGGTTCGTATTTGGTAGTTTTTAAAATAGGTATTAAAAAAAGGAGCTGTAATAGGCTCCTTTTTTTATTAAATGGAAGCCTTGAAGGCAAAATCCAAAACAGCCTCCAAATACTCCGAATCCACTTGTTTAAAAACTGTAGTATCGGCCTGGGCAAAGGTTGGCGGCTTTAGGTTTAATTCTTTCGCTTTTTGAATGTAGTATTCAGATTTTTTCGGATGGTTCGGGTTTACGGCATTAAATACTTTTCCGAAAGCATCTTTCTTTAAAATTTCAACCAAAATATTAATACAATCGTCCCGGTGGATTAAGTTTACCGGAGCGTTGCCATCGGCCAAGTCTTTTCGACCCGCCAAATATTTCACTGGGTTTCTGCTGCCACCTATAAGGCCGCCAAAGCGCACAACCGTAGTCCGCAGCCCTTCGGCATTCATAAATAATTTCTCTACCTGCCGCAATTGCTTCCCTGCGAGGGTTTTGGGTTTTGGTTCGTCATATTCGGTAACTGTTCCTTGGGCATCATCATAAACCGAGGTGCTGCTTACCAAAAGCACTTTTTGCACTTCACTATGTTTGATGGCCTCCAAAAAATGGGTCATTTTCAACACATAATCGGCTCCGGTGTTTTTCCGCAATCCCGGCGGGATCATAATCAGCAGGCATTCCACATTTTTCAGCAGTGCCGCTACTTGGCCTCTTATTCCCTTTTCCGAAATTTCCACGGCATAGGCATCATAGCCAAGCGCTTTCAATTGGTTGGCTTTTTCTACGGTGGTCACCGAGCCCTTTACTTGATAGCCCAAGGTTTTAAGACGATGGGCCAATGGCTGCCCCAGCCATCCCAGGCCGGCAATGGCGATTGTTTTTGTCATTGTCAAAAAAAATTTGTGGTTAAGGATTGCAAGATATGGTTATTAAAGGCCTTTTTTAATGAAGTCTTCATAAAGGGCTTCCGTTGTAATGGTATTTTTATATCCTTTGGCGTCTCCTTGAATCAATTTCTTGTCGCCCGTCCATAGTTTGCATTTTAGATACTGGGAAAATGCTACGAATATAGTGTCGTCTATATCAATATCCTTACAATATTTATAGGCATTGGAAACGGTCCTGTCTGTAAGCAGGGAATGGTCCAATAAAATGACACCTTTCAAAATAAAGTGGTAAACTTCATTAAATTCATTGTCAGACAGATTTGCCAATTTCATTATTTTGTCCTTATGCTTCAATAATTCAGTTTGTGAATATTTAGGCGCATAGAAGGCATAGTGCGATTGGCCATTGAGAATAAGCTGGCCTATTCTGCTCTCACTGTTAAGGATAGCACTAAAAAGTATATTGGAATCAACGAGGATCTTAGTTCTCAAAACCGATTTCCTTCTTTATTTTTTCAAATCGGCCTTTTTTGGCAGTTTTTAAAAGGGCAGCGACATCTTCATCGCTCACTGTGGTTTTTGAAGTAATCTCCACATACCGTAAATAATCGAGAATGGATTGGATTTTTTCGGGACCCAAATCGGCTGAAAGTCGGATAATCAATTCCTTATTTTTTCGTTCAATGATCATTTTCGGTTTTATTTCAAATTTACTAAATTATTTCTGTTTTAGCTATCACAGGTCTTTTTTGCTATTCCAAGAGATGCTTTTCAATTTTAGTTTTCAGGGAATTTACCGTAAACGTTCGTTTTACCGCCACGGCATCGGTAACCACAAAGGGTTTGGGCATGGTATAATCGGGCCGCGGTGCTATTTGGAATTGCGGATTGTCCATCAGGTCAAAGGAATATTCCATCACCTTAAAGGTAACGGCCGTTCCCGCTTTCACGGAAAAATCTACTTTTAACGAATCGTTTTCGGAAACGTAATAGTTAATCAATGCCCTGTTCCTGGTGCCGCGGTATTCTTTTGAAAGGGCAGCTGGCGGCATTTCCTTTCCGTTGAAATGCAGCGTTTGGAACGTGTTTTCGGAGTAAAGGTCGATTTTGTTTACCCTTCTTTTAGGCACGATGGCCAATTTCACCTTCCGTAGATCACTTACCAGTGTATCTGCTTGCAGAAGCACTTCAAAATCGGGTATATCTTTTTGTGGTGCCGGGGCGGCGTAGCTAAAATTCACCCCGTATTTATTGTAGGCGGTATCGTCCAATATCGCGGAGGCATCGGTGGGGTTTTCTCCCAAATATTGGCGGGTCCATGCATCAATTTCCTTGTCGTACGTAAGCCAGTAGGTTTTATCGCTATCGGCATCTTTGTAATACACCAAACTGTTTGGCCTTTTCCGCTCTTCGGAAAAATTGCTCTTGGCGTGCGCTATTCCGAAGAAAACAACGGCCAGCAACAAACAGGTGGCGGCAAGAAATCCCTTGCCCCGATAGTACCCAAATACCGGCCAAAGTAGCCCGAACAGCAGCACGGTAAACACACAACTGATTACCAGCATTTTTAGCCCTAGCCCTACCGGGAAAAACTGAATGAGCGGCACTAAGATAAACAGTGCCGGCACGGCCAAAAGTGCCCTGGCCAAAAGATTGGGCCGTTGTTGCCGCAGCATCACCAAAAACGAAAGCAGCCCAAAAAACACGGGAATGATAAAAAAAGCCGCCCCTTTCAAAATGACAAACACCGCTACGTTTATCAAAAGCCAAAACCACAGCGGCGCTATATAATAGGAAGGATCGGTAAGTTTATGACTCAATTTTTTATAAATGGCGAAGGTGATTGCGAGCGAAAGGAATACAAAAAACGCAATATACCAATGCCCGTTGTAAGTGAAACCTTGCTGTATTTCAAGATATTGCGGGTACATGGCCAAAATGAGCTTCCATCCAAAAAAGCCCACAAGCCCGCAGCCAATCAAGGAAAGCAAAAAAGGGACAAAACCCTTGGCGATCATTTTTCCGTTTAGTTTTCTTTTATTTAATCCATAAATGACTAACAATATAAATACCAGGGTCGCCACTACAAGCATTGGCAAGATCCAAGAAAACGGGTAGCTGACCATTTTTACCAAAGGAAAATTGACGTACACATCATCTGTCTCCGACTTTAAATTGGAAAGATCGGCATTGGCAAAATATTGCAGCAAAGGCAGCAAATAGCTACCCTGGTGGGCCAGGCTATTGCGGTCAAGGTTCCAAAAGGTATCGTTGGCGGTGTGGTAGTTGAAATGGCTGTCAATAAAGGCGAAGAAAAAACTGGGTATGTCGCCATCTTCCCTAAAAATAGTGGAATCGGTATCGTTGGGCAGCATTTTGTAAACGCTGTACATTAGTGACGAAGCTACGGGGAAATCGGGTTTGGCGGCAATAAATTCCTTTACTAATTCAGCATTTCCGCCATTGGTTTCCAAAATCATATTGCTGGGGCCACTGGTGCCGCGGGCCTCAAAATTAAGGACCAGCCCAACATTTTTTGCCCACGGATGTTCGTTTACAAAAAGCTTGGCCCCGTCCAACCCAATTTCCTCGGCATCGGTAAATAGGATAATGATATCGTTCTTCAGAAGTTTCCCGCCGGCCATAAAAGCGCGCATGCTTTCCAGAATGGTCACGATACCGCTGCCGTCGTCGCTGGCGCCAAAGGAGGGCACCAGCGCACTGTCGTAATGCGAAAGCAGCAAAAGAGCACTGCCGCTTTGGGTGCCTTGCAACCGTGCCACGATATTTACGGGCTTGTTTAGCGTCTTTGATTCGGGGTTTAGGCTAAATCCTTTTTGGATATGGGGATCGAGGCCCAATTTCCGTAGTTCGCCTATCAAAAAATCGCGTACCTCGGCGTGCGCTTTTGAGCCCAAATAATGTGGTTTTTTTGAAATGGGTCCCAAAGGCTCCAGCGCCCGATCTACCGAAAAGGCTGTAGCCGGAGCCTCGATATCGCCCTTGTAATGCGGCGTTAGGCTGTAAAAGCTATAATAGCAAATACCGATGATAAGCAACAGGGAAAGAAAGGCGTCAATTTTTCGCATGGTCGGGTGGTTTTGGTGTTTAAAAGTACGATTTTAATCAAAAGGATTATTTCTTCCTAAATTTTGCCGAAGGCATTTGATAAAAATGTGTATATTAGAAGTTCGCAAAATTTTGATATTATGGGAATTAAAAGTTTTATTGGCAGAAGGGTAAAGCCCACCAAGAAAGTTTCTTCGGAAAAGGTGAAGGTGTCTGACTATATGACGCGCAATCTGGTAACCTTTAAACCCGAACAGTCTATCCTCGAAGTCATGGAAGTGCTTTTAAAGAAAAGGATTTCCGGAGGGCCCGTGGTAAATGACAAAAATGAACTGGTTGGCATTATTTCCGAAGGCGACTGTTTGAAGGAACTCAGCGATGCGCGCTACCACAACCACCCGATGGAGGATGTAAAGGTAGAGCACCATATGATTAAAAACGTAGATACCATAGATGGCGATATGAACGTGCTGGATGCGGCCAATAGGTTTTTGGAATCAAAGCACCGCCGCTTTCCTATTTTGGAAAATGGCAAATTGGTAGGCCAGATAAGCCAGAGCGATGTGCTGCGGGCGGCCATGTTGCTAAAGGGGCAATCGTGGTAATCACTCCCTTTCCCTAAAAATTACCTCAATCCGCTTGTCGGGAATTAGCCACATCAAAGCCACCAATATATAGAGCACCCCTGCAATCCAGGTATTATAAAATGCCGAAACAATAGCGATTATATAAAGTACGGGCGATGCCTTGCCCTTTAAGTCTTTTCCTAAAGCCTTTGCCAAGATGGAGTCTTTTCCCTGCACGGCCAAAATCCTATTCTGAAGGATAAAATAGGCAATTGCTGCCATCAACAGGACGAAACCGTACAGTGCCATGGGCAGTTCGGCAAAATGGTTGGCCCCCATCCAGCCCGTAACAAAAGGAATAAGCGATAGCCAAAACAGTAAATGCAGATTGGCCCACAGGATGCCGCCACTCACTTTTTCCACGGTATGCATCATATGGTGGTGGTTGTTCCAGTAAATTCCCACATAGATAAAACTAAGCACGTAGCTCAGAAAAACCGGCACTATCGGCTTTAGGGCCTCGGCATCGGTTCCGTGCGGCACTTCCAGTTCCAGGACCATAATAGTTATGATAATAGCCAGCACGCCGTCGCTAAAGGCTTCCATTCTGCTTCTTTTCACAGGTTTTTATCGGATTTTTCTTATTAGGTAAATATATCACTTCAATTTACGAAAAAAATTAATGAAAAAATAGATGTCATAACATTTTGATTATTACCTTTTTATCCGTGTACAAACGTTTACAAACAACTATAAACGAATGTAAATGCGTAATTACCGACTATTATTTGGAAGCCATTGTACGTTTGTCCTGTCGAATAAAATGAAATTCGATAGTATCAATTGTTTAACCCGCCTGCGTCGGGCAGGCATTAAATTTTAGAAATCATGAACGCACTTAGAAACAAAGTACAGTTGATTGGAAGATTGGGCCAAGACCCAGAAATCGTAACCTTCGCCGATGGCAACAAAATGGCAAAGTTCTCCATGGCCACAGACGACAGTTACAAAGACAAGAACGGACAAAAGGTGGAACGTACCTACTGGCACAATGTGGTGGTAAAAGGAGGCCTCGTTAAAGTAGTTGAAAATTACATAACCAAAGGCCAGGAAATTGTAATTGAAGGAAAACTGACCAATCGTTCCTGGGACGATAAGGAGGGCAATAAACATTATATCACTGAAATATTTTGCAACGAGCTGGTCATGCTGGGGAGTAAATAATTTGACCGGCTCCCAAAAACCCCTGCCGTTTGGGTGGGGGTTTTTATTTTTTCACTTTAAATTTGAAAACTATGGAAACAATGACTTCGCAAAACATGCTGCCCCTGCTAAAAACGCATTTTGGATTTGGTTCCTTTCTTCCCAACCAAGAGCAGATCATCAACAGCGTACTGAGCGGTAACGATACCATTGCCATTATGCCCACGGGCGGCGGTAAATCGCTGTGCTTTCAACTTCCTGCTCTGGCGATGGAAGGTACGGCCATTGTGGTTTCGCCTTTGATCGCCCTGATGAAGGATCAAGTAGATGCCCTGCAGACCAACGGCATTGCAGCGCGATTTTTCAATAGTTCGCAAGCCTATGACGCGCAACAAGAAGTATTGAAGGATTTACAAAACGGAAAGCTGAAATTGCTATATGTTGCACCCGAAAGCCTGCCGCAGTTGCATTTTATTCTGAAATCAATACCCATCGGCCTTTTTGCCATAGACGAGGCACATTGTATTTCCAGTTGGGGTCACGATTTCCGGCCGGCCTATATCCAGTTGAAAACATTGAAAGAGCAATTCCCAACGGTTCCGCTTATTGCCTTGACGGCAACTGCAGATCGGGCCGTTCGTGAGGATATCGCCACCCAACTCGGCATCCGCGATGCGGAAACCTTTATCGCCTCTTTTGATAGGCCCAACCTCTATCTTGACGTTCGGCCAGGGCAAAACCGCAACAAACAGATTTTCGATTTTTTAAAAAACCATCCAGGCGAAAGCGGCATCATTTATTGCCTAAGCCGAAAAGGAACCGAAAAACTTGCTGCTACCCTTTCCGCAAAAGGATTTAGCGCCGAAGCCTATCATGCGGGTTTGACTTCCGAAGAAAGAACGCAAATCCAAGAGAATTTTATCAATGACCGCACGCCTATCATCGTGGCCACAATTGCCTTTGGTATGGGCATTGACAAAAGCAATGTGCGGTGGGTAATCCATTATAACATGCCGAAAAATGTGGAAGGCTATTATCAGGAAATTGGGCGCAGCGGCCGCGATGGGCTGCCGGCACACACCATCCTCTTCCACAGTTTTGGCGATATTGTGATGCTCCGCAAATTTGCCGAAGGTTCCGAGACCGAAGCCTACCAACTGGCCAAACTGGAACGTATGCAGCAATATGCCGAGGCCTTGAGCTGCCGCAGAAAGGTATTGCTGGGCTACTTTGGCGAGCATATACCCGAAGACTGTGGCAATTGCGATATCTGCAAAGCGCCGCCCAAATATTTTGACGGAACGCTGATCGCCCAAAAAGTCTGTTCTGCAGTGGCCCGTTTACAGGAACAGGAAGCTCTGGGGATGGTTCTTGATGTGCTACGAGGGTCGCAAAATGCCCAGGTTTTTGACAAAGGATATCAAAAAATCAAAACCTTTGGGGCGGCGAAGGATATCCCATGGCGCGACCTGCAGCACTACGTGATCCAACTGCTGAACCAAGGAATTTTGGAAGTCTATTTCCACGAAAACGGTCGATTGTTGCTTACGCCGCTTGCAAAAAAAGTTTTATTTGAAGGAAAAAAGGTGCGCTTGGCCAATTTGGTACAACAGGAGGAAAAAGTAAAACCGGAGAGAACTCCACGAAAAAGAGCTGATCTTTTTGAAAAACTCAGAACACTGCGTCTTAAACTGGCCCAGGAAATCAACAAACCCGCTTTTGTGGTTTTTAGCGACGCAACCTTGGAAGATATGGAACACAAAACACCGATAACCCGTGAGGAATTTGCCACGGTCTCGGGGGTGGGCCAGGCCAAGCTTGAAAAGTATGCCGACGATTTCATAAAAGTAATCAAACGCCATCTGGACGGACTTGAAAATGAGTTGCCTACGCATGAAAAAAGCTTTAAAATGTTTGAGATGGAAAATCTTTCACCTTCCGAAATAGCTGAAAGACGGGGAATTTCGGAAGATTCGGTATATGGCCATTTGCTGAAGATGCACAAAGCCGGAGCGGCCATCGATCTCTATCAGTTTATTTCTTCCGAAGAAGTCCAGCAAATAAAAGATGCCAAAATCAAACTGGAAAACCCCGATGCCCTAAGACCGTATTTTGAATATTTTGGAGAAAAAATGCCGTATTGGAAGATACGGATGGGTCTTCATTTAGGGCTGCAATCCTAAGGCATTGAACCGCTTTTGGCGCTCCTCTTCCGGAAAATCAAAACAAGGGCAGCGCCGGCAGCGTTTATGCTCCCCTTTCTTTAAGTACTTTTCGCAGCACTCTTCCTTGAGGGTGCGCTTCTTTTCCTTTTTTTTCTTTCCCATATTTTAAAAATAAAGATCCTGCGCCACCCGAAAGGTATTGGCATGGGCCTCCACAATGGTGCGAATTTCCGGCGAATAGCCACCGCCCATACTTACCTGTACGGGAATTTGATGGTTTTTGCAAAGTTGCAGTACAAATTCGTCGCGTTGTTTGCAACCTTCAATCGAAAGCCCCAACCGGCCCAATTTGTCCGTTTTTAAAACATCGACCCCGCTGAGGTAAAAAATAAAATCCGGTTTTTCTTGTTCAATTAGCTGCGGAAGGGTTTCTTGAAGTTTTTCCAAATAAAAAACATCATCGGTACCATCGGGCAAGGCAATATCCAGATCGCTCGTCTCTTTTTTAAAAGGGTAATTTCCCGCGCCGTGCATCGAAA